>JBBRGM010000415.1:0-4496 GCA_038240725.1 Burkholderiales bacterium
TCGAAAGGCGCGGTCAACATCATGTCGAAATCGATGGCAGTGGAGCTCGGCCCCGAGAAGATTCGCGTCAATGCAATCTGCCCGGTCATGGGCGTCACCGGGTTGTTCGAACAGTTTATGGGGGCCCCGGACACGCCGGAGAATCGGGCGAAGTTCATGTCTACGATTCCTATCGGTCGCTTCTCAGAGCCGCGCGATATTGCTGCCGCCGCGGTATTTCTCGCCAGCGATGCCGCCGAGTTTTTCACAGGTATCGAGTTGCCGGTGGACGGCGGTCGGACGGTTTGATCGATGGATTTTCGCTCTGCGAGCAGGGTGCTGGAAAAGGCGCCCGCATCATGAATCGAATGAGACGAACTTAAATGCGCCCCTTGGAAGGAATCACCGTCGTTGCGCTCGAGCATGTAATCGCCGCGCCATTTTGTACGCGACAACTGGCCGATCTCGGCGCGCGCATCATCAAGATCGAACGGCCCGGCGTGGGCGATCCCGTGCGCAAGTACGACGAACGCGTGCGCGGTCAATCCTCGCATTTCGTGTGGACCAACCGCTCGAAGGAAAGCCTGACGCTCGATTTGAAGCACGCCGAAGCGCGACCCATTCTCGACAAGCTGCTGCACAACGCCGATGTACTGGTGCAGAACCTTGCACCGGGCGCCGCCGCGCGCCTCGGGTTTTCATTCGAGGCGCTCGAAGACCAATTCCCGCGGCTTATCGTGTGCGACATCTCGGGTTACGGCGCGGACGGACCGTATCGCGACAAGAAAGCCTACGACCTGCTGGTGCAAAGCGAAGCCGGATTGCTATCGGTCACCGGTACGCCGGATGCGCCGGCGAAAGCCGGTTGCTCGATCGTCGACATCTCCGCGGGCATGTACGCGTACTCGAACATCCTCGCCGCGCTGATCCAGCGCGGTAAGACGGGAAAGGGCTGCCGCATCGATATCTCGATGCTGGAAAGCATGGTCGAGTGGATGAGCTTTCCGTTGTACTACGCGTACGACGGTGCCGAGCCGCCGCCACGGGAAGGCGCCGAGCACGCGACGATTTATCCGTACGGTCCGTTCACGGCGGGCGACGGCAAAGTGATCATGGTCGGCCTGCAGAACGATCGCGAGTGGAAGATTTTTTGCGAAAAGGTTTTGGGCAAACCGGAGATCGCAACCGACGAGCGCTTCACGTCGAACACACGACGCGCCGCGTCTCGCAAAGAACTGCGCGCGCTGATCACCGAAGCCTTCGCGCACATGACTGCCGAGCAAGTCGTGCAGCGTCTCGACGACGCGCAAATCGGCAACGCACGAGTCAACAACATGGAAGACGTGTGGGCACATCCGCAACTGGAAGCGCGCAATCGCTGGGTTAGCGTCGATACACCGAATGGCAAGATCCGCGCGGCGCGTCCGCCGGGCATGCCGGATAGTTTCGAGCCGCGCATGGACGCGGTGCCGGCGGTCGGGCAGCACACGGATCAGATATTGAAAGAGCTGGGGTACAGCGGCAAGGAGATCGCGGGGTTGCGAGAGGCGGGGGCGGTGTGACTCCACCATCCGATTGCGATGCGATTAAGATATCTCGAACAAGCGCGGCGTGGATGCGCTATAGAAAGGCGGTTACATGATCCAAGGTTCATCGATGCTGCATCTCGACGTGCGCCCGCTCCGGGCAGGTTTCGGCGCAGAAGTGCTGGACGTCGATCTGTCCGAACCGGTGAGCGACGCGCTGTTTACATCTCTGTACGCGGCTTTCCTGCGTCACCAGCTCCTAGTGTTCCGCAAGCAAACGTTCAATGACGAGCAGCATCTCGCATTCGCGCGTCGCTGGGGAACGCTGCAGCGGCACGTGCTCAATCAGTATTTGCAGGAGGGCACGCCCGAGCTGTTGATCATCACCAACCTCGACAAAAACGGCAAGCCGAAGGGCGAGCATCCCGATCCCGGCGCCGCGATCTGGCATACCGACGGCTCCTGGTCGAGCCAGCGTGCGCTGTCGACAATGCTCTACGCGATGGCAATTCCGAAAGCCGGCGGCGATACGTTGTTCGCAAACATGTATGCGGCCTACGACGGCTTGAGCGCGGAGATGAAGGATAAGATCGAGAATCTGGTCGCGGTCCACAATCTCGACTACTCGCGCAGCCTGACCAGCGCGAAACAGCAAATGACCGATGAGCAGAAGCGTGCGGCGCCGCCGGTCGAGCACGCTGTGGTGCGCACGCATCCCGACACCGGACGCAAATGCATCTACCTCGGCCAGCACGCTTCGCACATCGTCGGCATGCCGATCGCAGAGGGGCGTGCACTGGTCGAAACGCTCAACAAACACGCGAGCCAACCGGCGTACACGATGGCGTATCGCTGGTCGCTCGGTGACGCGGTGATATGGGACAACCGGTGTTTGATGCACAGCGCGACGGAGTTCGATTGGCGCAATGACGTGCGGACTCTGCGGCGGACTACCACGGTGGGGGAGACGGTGGGTGGAATAGCTAGCGATAGCTGAGTAGGCCACACCACCTGGCTCTACGCCGCACTGAGCGTAACTCGTACACGTGCGCGTCTTTCTTGATGTTGATGATGCCCGTGCTAGTAGACGCCGCTTCGCGTATCCAGGAGGACTGACCGATGGCAGCCAAATCGTCCTCGAAGACCGTGATATACGCAGCGCTCGCCGGCAATCTGCTGGTCGCGATCACGAAAGCGGGCGCCGCCGCGTGGACCGGCAGCTCATCGATGTTGAGCGAGGCCATCCATTCTTTCGTCGACACGCTGAACGAGATTCTGCTGCTGTATGGCATGCGGCGCTCAGTGCTGCGCCCCGACCCGGGCCATCCGCTGGGTTACGGGCGCGAGCTGTATTTCTGGAGCTTCATCGTGGCGCTGCTGATCTTCGCGCTCGGCGCGGGCATCTCCATCTACGAGGGTATCGGGCATGTCCGGCGGCCGGAACCGATCAGCGATCCGGTCGTCAACTACATGTCCTTGCGCTGGCGTTTCTGTTCGAAGGTGCGTCGTGGCTGGTTTCGCTCCGCCAGTTTCGCGCCGCGAAGGGCGATCTCAGTTACTACGAGGCGTTTCGACGGAGTAAAGATCCGCCGTCTTTCATGGTGCTATTCGAGGACAGTGCAGCGTTGATCGGGATTTTTCTCGCAGGCTTGGGCACGTTTGCGGCGACGAGTCTCGGCCGGCCGGTTTTCGACGGGATCGCATCGATTCTGATCGGCGTGGTCCTGGCCGCCACTTCGATTCTGCTCGCGCGGGAGAGCAAGAGCCTGTTGATCGGCGAGCGCGCAGACAGCAAGCTGGCTGATTCGATCCTTCGCATTGCTGCAGACGCGCCCGGTGTCGCCAGTGCTAACGGCGTGCTGACCGTCCATCTCGCGCCGGACCAGATTCTCGCCATGCTCAGTCTTCACTTCGCAGACGCGCTGCCGGCATCCGAAGTCGAAGCGGCCGTGCTGGACATCGAGCATAAGGTTCGTTGCGTACACCCTGCTGTCGTCGCGTTGTTCGTGAAGCCGCAAACGACCCGCACCTTCCACGAAGCCGTGCGCCGGCGATTCGGCATTGCAGCGCCCGATGTTGCGAGCGACGCGCCGGCAAACAACCAATCTCTTTAGCGACGCCCGATAGCAACGTCAGGGTGGTGCGCTCCGCACGTGGAGACCGTACGCGTGTCAGCGTGAATGGCCGCGATTGCGCACATCTTAGATCGTGTTTGGGTCGATCTGCACCCCGAGGTCGCACCGCGAAATGGGCATACAATTCCGACGGGAGAAAACCGAGCTCACGTTGAAGCTGCGGCCCGAACGGCGCTGCAACATGGCCCTGGATGCCGTGCCTGTTTCGCGGCTCATTCGCTTCCGAGGATTATTCTCTCGGAGAGTAGCGTTATAGTCATTGCTCGCGGTTGCAGCCGCGACAGGTATGAGCGGCGTCGACTGCCGATAGCACATGCAGCCGATCAATCAAAAATAACGGAGGAGGATGCGATGAAGACATCTCGTTGGAAGCTGGTGTTGGCAAGCACGCTGCTGGTGTGTGTACCGTTCAAATCGTTCGCAGCAGACCCGATAAAAATCGCTTTCATCGATCCGCTTTCTGGGGCATTTGCTAACCTGGGTGAGATGGAAGTGCACGCCTATCAATACGCGATTGATCTGGTGAACGCGCATGGCGGTGTCCTCGGCGGCACCAAGCTCGAGTTGGTCGCGTTCGACAGCAAAGCCAATCCGCAGTACGCGCTGCTGGCGCTAAAGCAAGCCAGCGATCAAGGCATCCGTTACATCACGCAAGGCAACAGCTCAGCGGTTGCCCTGGCGCTAACGGATGGGGTGTCGAAGCAGAACGCGCGGGATCCGGAACATACGATGCTGTTCCTGAATTACGCCGCGGTCGACCCGGCGTTAACCAACGAGCGGTGCAGCTTTTGGCATTTCCGCTTCGACGCAGATGCGGACATGAAGATGTCGGCGCTCACCGATACGATCGCCGCTA
>JBBRGM010000416.1:0-4472 GCA_038240725.1 Burkholderiales bacterium
TAAGCGCGCCTTCGACGTCTGGCTGGCGGTGGACAAGCACTACGCGCCGGTGCGAATCCGCGCGACGGAAAAAGACGGCACGGCGTTCGACTCTCTCGTCGAAAGCATTACGTTGTCGCCGCGATGAGCGCGATGACGCGCGTCAACGTTACCGGCCGGCGGGCTGCCTGATGGCTAAATCCGCTATGGAACCCTCGCCAGCTCGTCTGGATGCGGCGGTCGCGGCACTGCGCGTGATCCTCGGACTCACCCGGCCGGCCGACAATTTGTTGCGAAGTTTTTTCCGCGATCATCCGCAGCTCGGCCAGCAAGATCGCGCTTTCGTGGCGGAGATGGCATTTGCCGTTTTGCGCAATCTGCGCTTGCTGGAGCATCTGAGCCAACCCGAACCGACGCCGCGCCGCCTGGCGCTTGCCGCGCTGACCACGCAATTCGGACTCAGCGTCCGCGAGCTGTCGTCGCTATTGCGCGATGATGAAGAAGCGTGGCTGGGCACTGCTCGCGGCATCGATCACGGTGCAGTACCGAGCGCTGTGCGGCTGAGTCTGCCCGATTGGTTGTACGAGCGGCTCGCGCAACACTACCCCGCCGCCGAGCTGGAAGCACTGTCACGCGGACTGCTGCAAACTGCGCCGCTCGATTTGCGCGTAAATACGATGCTGGCAACTCGCGATGAAGTTTTTCAGGCGTTCAAGCGCGACAACATTCGCGCGGAGCCGACGCCGTTCTCGCCGGTCGGCGTTCGCCTGGAAACTAAACCTGCGTTGCAAACGCATCCGCTCTTTCTCGAAGGCAAAGTGGAAGTGCAGGACGAAGGCAGCCAGCTCCTCACGTATCTCGTCGGGCCGCGTCGCCGCGAAATGGTGGTCGACTTCTGCGCCGGTGCGGGCGGCAAAACACTGGCGCTCGGTGCGCAAATGAATTCGGAAGGACGTGTCTACGCGTTCGACACGTCCGAGAAGCGGCTCGCCAATTTCAAACCGCGGCTGAAGCGCTCAGGTTTGTCGAACGTGCATCCGCAGGTGCTGCAGTCGGAGACCGACGTTCGCGTCAAGCGTCTTAACGGCAAGATCGACCGCGTCCTGGTAGATGCACCTTGCAGCGGACTCGGCACGTTGCGGCGTAACCCGGACATCAAATGGCGCCAGAAACCCGACAGCGTCGCGGAGATGACGATCAAACAAGCCGCCATCCTGCGATCCGCAGCACATCTCGTTAAGCCCGGCGGGCGGCTGGTGTACGCCACTTGCAGTCTGCTGCACGAGGAAAACGAAGCGATCGTCGACGCGTTCCTGGAGAGCGAACCGGCCTTCAGGCTGGTCAACAGCAGTGAGGCGCTGGCGCGGACCGGTGTCACGATCGACACGGGAGAGTACTTCCGCGTGTTTCCGCACAGCCATGGCATGGACGGTTTTTTTGCCGCGGCGCTCGATCGCGTGGCGCGGTAGAGCGAGTGGCGAAGTGGATCGATATGCGATGCAGCTCGCGCAGGCGAATGAACGGTGTAGACCAATCAGGTTTCTCGCGCACAGGAAAGCGCCGGCGAATTCTCGCGACGCTGTCGAGCTGTACCGCGCTGACACTGTCGCTTTGCGCCTGGACCAGCGGCGCCGATGCTTTCGATCCGCATCCTGCGGTGGAGCAAGTCAGCGTCGCAGTGGCATTTACTCCCGGCGACGAAGCCGCGCAGCTCATCATAGAATCGCTGAACGCAGCGCATGAACGGATTCTCATCCAGGTGTTCACCTTCACCAACCGCGATATCGCCCGGGCGTTGATTTCTGCGCAACGGCGTGGTGTCGATGTCGAAGTGATCTCCGACGCCAGCGAGAGCCATCGATACACGCACGGGGCGCTCGCACTTCTGGTTGCAGCGGGTGTGCCGGTGTATATCGACGAAGAGCACGCATCGGCGCACAACAAAGTCATGGTGATCGACGAAGGCACCGCGGACGCAGCGGTGATAACCGGCAGCTACAACTTTACCTATGCAGCACAGACGCGCAACGCTGAAAATCTCCTGCTTCTGCGCGGCGGTGCGCACACCACACGATCGTTCGCCGACAATTGGCGGCTGCATCGCGCGCACTCGCGTGCGTACGTCCCCAGCGCACACGAGTAGGCGTCCTACCGCGACGCAATCGACATCGTCTCCTGACTCATTCGCCATCAGCTCATAAAAACCGGCAGCCATGGACCCAGCCGACAAACAAGCCGACTTGCAGGTACACAACTTGATTAGCGAGCTGCTCGTCGACCTGCACACGGTCCACGTCCTCTGGCAGCTGGCGCTGCTGACCATCAGCCTCATCGCTGCGTGGTGGATTTCGCGCGTGGTCCGAGCACGACTGATCGTGCGGAAGTCGGCTGACTCGAGTCATGCGTCGGTCAAGATCGGCGTAGCCGGGTTCGTGCGCGTCTTGTTCCCGTTGACCATGTTGATTCTGGTGGTTGTCGGCCGCTTTGTACTGCGCCACTACGAGCCCCAGGTCAGCTTGCTGAATCTTGCCGTGCCGCTGATCTTCTCCTGGATGCTCACCCAGCTTGCGCTCTATGCAGTGGGGCACGCGCTCGCGCCCGGCGACCCGCTGCGCTATTGGGAGAAGGTCATCGCGTGGTCGATCTGGATCGGCGTTGCGCTCTACATCAGCGGTGCGCTGCCTGAGCTCGAACGCATCCTGGACGGTTTCGGCTTTCATATCGGCAAGCAGCGTATCTCGGTGCTGACTGTTCTCGAGGGCTTGCTGTCGCTCGCGGTGAGCATATTGATCGCGCTATGGGTCGGCCGCCTCATCGAAGACCGCTTGATGGGCATTCAAGGGGTCGATATCAATGTTCGAGTCGTTCTCTCGAAACTGGTCAAAACGCTGCTCATCCTCATCGCGATTTTCATTGCGCTGCCGATGGTGGGAATCGATATCACGGTGCTGTCGGTGTTCGGCGGCGCGCTCGGCGTGGGCATCGGGTTCGGCCTGCAAAAGATTGCGGCCAATTATTTTTCCGGTTTTCTGATTTTGCTCGATCGCAGTGTGAGCCTCGGTGCATTAGTGACGATCGACGGCTATTACGGCGAAGTGCGGCGCCTGAACGCGCGGTACATGGTCGTCAAAGGCATGGACGGTACCGAAGCGATCATCCCCAACGAAACGGTGATCACCTCGGTCGTAATCAATCATTCGTACACTGATCCGCGCGTCCGTATCGAGATCCCAATTCAGATCAGCTATCAGAGCGATGTCGAAATGGCGCTCAAACTGCTCATCGAAGCCGCACTCGCGCAGGACCGCGCGCTGCGCGATCCTGCGCCGGCGGCAGTGCTCAAAGGTTTCGGCGAAAGCGGCATCGATCTAGAGTTGTACGCGTGGATTGCCGATCCTGAACTGGGCAAAGCGAACATCCGTTCGGACATCTATCGCAACCTGTGGCAGAGTTTCCGGTCTCAGGGTATCGAGATCCCTTATCCAAGACGGGAAATTCAAGTTTTGCGACGTACTGAGTCTGGGCTCAGGCCGGCACCCGGCAAATGACCGAACAGCTCCCACGCGTGCTATCCGGCACCCCTCTTGCATGACAATTGTTCGCTTTTGCGGCAACGTATGCGGCATCGCAAGTGTGATGCTGAGTTGGCGATGCAGTCCGCGTTGAAAAGCGCGATTTCGCCGCAATATTGTAGGGTTGTAGGTTTCTTGACTGAGGCCGACAATATAGCTGCGACGTGCACAAGGGCTGCACACTCTCCGCCCTGACGATTTCTAACTACCTACTATCACTATGGATTTCATGTTCGAACTCGCGTCTGGCCTGATTGACCTGCCCTGGTGGGGTTACGTCCTGGTAGCACTCGGACTGACTCACATCACCATTGCAGGCGTTACGATTTTCCTGCATCGCTACCAGGCGCATCGCGCGCTCGAGTTGCACCCGTCAGTGAGCCACTTCTTCCGTTTTTGGCTATGGCTTACGACCGGCATGGTCACTAAGGAATGGGCTGCGGTCCACCGCAAACATCATGCGAAGTGCGAGACCGAAGAAGATCCCCATAGCCCTCAAGTTCTAGGGTTGAAGAAAGTGCTGACCGAAGGTAGCGAGCTCTATCGTATCGGCGCCGCGGACAGCGAGCTCCTCGCCAAGTACGGGCACGGCACGCCGGACGACTGGATAGAGCGCAATCTGTACGCGCGTCACAGTGTGATGGGCGTAGCGATCATGATGGTGATCGACCTGGCGCTGTTCGGATTTGCCGGCCTGGCAATCTGGGCCGTGCAAATGGCGTGGATACCTGTGTTCGCCGCCGGGATCATCAACGGACTCGGCCACCACACCGGCTACCGCAATTTCCAGCCGGAAGACGCCAGCGTCAACATTGTCCCCTGGGGCATTCTCATCGGCGGCGAAGAGCTGCATAACAACCACCATGCCTATGCATCGTCGGCGCGGTTGTCGAACAGATGGTACGAGTTCGATATCGGCTG
>JBBRGM010000417.1:0-4459 GCA_038240725.1 Burkholderiales bacterium
ATTCCGCAGGCGGAAACACGCACATTGAAAGATGTGCTCGAGTTGCCGTGGGGTTTCGAGATCTATTCGCTACTCACGCGCTGGAATCCCCTCGACCTCAAGCGTCCGTACCCGAACGCGCCGACCGGCAAGCGCATACTGATCGTCGGCACCGGCCCAGCGGGCTTCACCCTTTCGCATCACCTGATGAACGATGGTCACCGCGTTGTCGCGATCGATGGTCTAAAGATCGAGCCGCTGCCGGCAACACTGTCCGGGCGCGACCTGAAAGGCGAGCGCGTTGCGTTCTCGCCCATTGCCGACGTCAACGCAATCTATGAAAGCCTGGACGATCGCGTTATGGCGGGCTTCGGCGGCGTTGCGGAATACGGCATCACGGTTCGCTGGGACAAAAATTTTCTCAAGCTCATTCGCGTACTGCTGGAGCGGCGCGATGCGTTTCAGCTCTTCGGCGGTGTCCGTTTCGGCGGCACGCTAACCCTGGACGATGCATTCGAGTCCGGCTTCGATCACGTTGCAGTGTGCGTCGGAGCCGGGCGTCCGACCGTGCTGGATCTGCCGAACGGGCTGGCGCGCGGCGTGCGAACCGCGTCGGACTTTCTCATGGCGTTGCAACTCACCGGAGCCGCCAAGCGCGACACCGTCGCCAATCTGCAGATTCGGCTGCCGGTGGTCGTGGTGGGCGGTGGCTTGACCGCGATCGACACGGCAACCGAATCGCTCGCCTATTATCCGGTACAAGTCGAAAAATTTCTCTCACGCTATGAGACGCTGGTGGACGAGCGCGGCGAAGGCGCTATCCGTGCCATCTGGACTGTCGAAGAAACGGAAATCGCCGATGAATTCATCGCACACGCGCGTGCGCTGCGTGCCGAACGTGCAGCAGCGCAAGCAGAATCGCGCGATGCGCGCTGCGTTGAGCTATTGCAGGAATGGGGTGGCGTTACCGTCGCGTATCGCAAGCGGCTGATCGACAGCCCGTCCTACACGCTGAACCACGAAGAAGTGGAAAAAGCGCTGGAGGAAGGCATCGTCTTCGGCGAAGGTCTCATTCCAATCGAGGTGCAAGTCGATGCGTTCGGTCACGCCAGCGGACTGCGCGTTTCGATTCGCCGTTCTTCCGACAATAACGAAACGCACGATGCCGGCGAGACGGTGCTCCCGGCGCGCACGATTCTCGTCGCTGCCGGTACGCAGCCGAACACCGTGCTTGCACGCGAGGATCCCGCCCACTTCGAGCTGCAGGGTAAATATTTCCAGGCATGCGATGAAAACGGCCAGCCGGTGACGCCGGAGCGCGCCAGCGCGAAGCCGGTGGACGTGCAGGTTCTGCTGAACAAACGCGAGGACGGGCGCTTCACCAGTTTCTTCGGCGATCTGCATCCCTCGTTCTTCGGCAACGTGGTGAAGGCAATGGGCGCGGCCAAACAAGGTTATCCGATCGTCAGCCGCGTGCTGGAACGAATCGAGCCCGCATCGGCGCTGTCGGACGCAGCGTTCTGCAGCACATTGAACGCAGAGTTGCGGCCGACGGTTCATGAAGTGATTCGGCTCACGCCGACGATCGTCGAGGTCGTGGTCAAGGCGCCGCAGGCCGCTCGCAAATTCCAGCCTGGCCAATTCTATCGGCTGCAGAACTACGAGCGCCTCGCGCCGTATGTCGACGGAACGCGGCTTGCGATGGAGGGCATCGCATTGACCGGTGCGTGGGTCGATCGCGAAAAGGGATTGGTCTCGACGATCGTGCTGGAAATGGGTGGCTCGGCGGATCTCTGCGCTCTGCTCGAACCGGGCGAACCGGTAATCCTGATGGGCCCGACCGGATCGCCGACGGAAATTCCCTCGGACGAAACGGTGATTCTCGCCGGCGGCGGGCTCGGCAATGCGGTGCTGTTTTCCATCGGCTCTGCACTGCGGGCCGCGGGGTCGAAGGTGCTCTACTTCGCCGGCTACAAGAAAGTCATCGACCGCTACAAAGTCGCCGACATCGAAGCGGCCGCAGATGTCGTGGTTTGGTGCTGCGATGAAGCGCCGGGGTTCACGCCGACGCGCCCGCCGGACCGCGCCTACGTCGGCAACATGGTGCAGGCGATGCGCGCCTACGCCGCTGGCGAGCTCGGCGAAGTTTCGATCCCGCTGAGCCAAGGCGATCGCATTCTCGCGATTGGGTCGGACCGCATGATGGCTGCGGTCGCCGCGGCTCGTCACGGCGTGCTCGCAGATCAGCTGAAGCCCGAGCACTTCGCGATCGGCTCGATCAATTCGCCGATGCAATGCATGATGAAAGAGATCTGCGCGCAGTGTCTGCAACCGCACGTCGATCCGAAAACGCAGGAGCGAACCTACGTGTTCTCCTGTTTCAATCAAGATCAGCCGCTCGATCGAGTCGACTTCGCCGGTCTGGCAGCGCGGCTGGCGCAGAACACCGTTCAGGAAAAGCTCACTGCGCGCTGGATCGAGCGCTGCGTGCAGCACCTTGGGCGTCGTCCGCTGCACGCGCTCGCCGAGCAGCGCTAGCCGGCTCGCAACGTCGGCAAAAGCGTTTGCTCAACATGAACGACATCGCCGATCGGATCGACGCTCTGCTCCCGCAAACGCAGTGCACGAAGTGCGGGTACGCGGGGTGCCGTCCGTACGCCACCGCGATTGCGGCGGGCGAAGCGGACATCGATCAATGCCCGCCCGGCGGAGCCGACGGCATCCACGCGCTTGCGGCGTTGCTCGGCCGCGAGCCGAAACCGTTGAATCCAGCCAATGGCGTCGAGACCGGCCCCACCGCCGTGGTAATCGATGAGCGCTGGTGCATCGGCTGCACGTTGTGCATCCAGGCGTGTCCGGTCGACGCGATCGTCGGCGCGGCCAAAACCATGCACACGGTGCTGCTCGAGCATTGCACGGGGTGCGAGCTGTGCATCCCGCCCTGCCCGGTGGACTGTATCGACCTCGTTCCGTTGCCAGCACTCAACGCGCGAGGCTCGGCTATATCGACGAGCGGCCCTTCGGCAGCATCTTCTCGTGCGCGCTACGAATTTCATCAACAGCGGCTGGCACTCGGCCGGGATTCGCAACGCGATGCATCTGCGACAACCGGCGGCACGGCGCGAGCGAGCACGTCGGAGCGGTCGCCCGACGTGTTGCGCAGGCGAACCGCCGTGCAGGCCGCGATCGAGCGCGCACGCGCGCGTCGCGAGGCTGCGCCGATCAACAAACGAAGCGTGCAATGAACCCGGCCAAGCGCGCAGCAATCTTCGAGCGGTTGCAGGCATTGAATCCGAATCCCACGACCGAGCTGGAGTATCGAACGCCGTTCGAGCTTCTTATAGCGGTCGTGTTGTCTGCGCAGGCGACCGATCGTAGCGTCAACTTGGCAACGCGGCATTTGTTCGCAGTGGCGAATACCCCGGCGGCAATGCATGCGTTGGGCGCTGAGACGCTCGAGTCGTACTTGAAGACGATCGGCCTGTACCGGATGAAGACGCGCAACGTGCTCGCGACCTGCCGGATGCTGATCGACGAGCACGGCGGCGAGGTCCCGCGCGATCGTGAGTCGCTGGAAAGATTGCCTGGTGTCGGACGCAAAACCGCGAACGTCGTTTTGAATACCGCGTTCGGCGAAGCGACCATCGCGGTGGACACACATATCTTCCGCGTTGCGAATCGAACCAACATCGCGCCGGGAAAGGACGTGGTCGAAGTCGAAACGAAATTGCTAAAATTCGTTCCGGAGCAATACCGCCAGAACGCGCATCACTGGCTGATTCTGCACGGACGCTACGTGTGCAAAGCGCGCACACCCGATTGCCCGGTGTGCGTGATTCGCGATCTGTGCGAATACAAGTACAAGACCCCGGCGCCGCAAGCCGCGAAGCCGAAGCTCAAATTCAACTAGCCCGTCATGTTCTCACCCACGCGCGACCAGGCCCGGCGGATGTTCTTCGATACCTGGAGCAAGTATCGCAGCGGACAACCGCTCGAAGGGCTGGAGGCGACCGCGCTGGCAACCATTCTGCTGCATCCCGAATACCACGCGATTCTCGAGCAGCCCGATCGCTTCGAAGATCGCGACTATCTTCCCGAAGCCGGTGAGGTCAATCCGTTTCTGCATATGTCTCTGCATCTGGCTCTGGCGGAGCAGTTATCGATCGACCAGCCGCCCGGCATCGCGCAACGTTATCGTGCGCTCGCGGCCAAGCTCGGTTCCGAGCACGACGCACTGCATAAACTGGTCGACTGTCTTGCGGAAACCATCTGGCAGGCGCAGCGAACCGGCACTGGGCCCGATGCCAAGGTTTATTTCGACTGCATCGACCGCGCGCAAACCTAGGGAAGCTCTGAACAAGTCTTGCGTGCGCGACCGGGGTGATTTGGGCCGAGGGCAAGAGGGCGAGGACGCCGTGTAGCCCGCCTACACCAGGAGGAGCGCACGCGGCCCTCGGCCCAAATCACCCCGGTCCCTCTA
>JBBRGM010000418.1:0-4448 GCA_038240725.1 Burkholderiales bacterium
CATGCGGTAGCGCCGATAGGGCACGCCGACCTGCTCGCTGAACAGATGACGAAAGCGCGACGCCGACAGGTGATGGCGTCGCGCGAGATCGTCCGCCGAAGTGAGATCGTCCGGATGCGCTTGCAAGTGCGTAATGACCGCCGCGAGCCTGCGATCGATGCTAGGGCGCCCGCGCTGTCGCGCGTCGCATTCGATCAGCTCGGCGAGCGCGTGCGAAACCCATTCGTGACTGCCGCGATCCTCGTACCAATCCCGCATGAAATTGATGCCATTGGCCTGGCTCACCAGCACCGAGTCGCGCTGATCGGCGTGAGTCAACAGCGACGTCAATGCAAATTGTGATGCGACGTTCGGTTCCGGGTAATACTCGCCGAGCGGCTGGCCGTGCAGATTGAGCTCGTAGCGTACGCCGGCCGGCACGACCGCTGTGCGGCAAGTCATCCAGTCGCCGCCTTCGACACGCAGCTCGAAAGAGCCGTACAACCCGACAGTCAGCACCGGTGTGCCGTGATGATGCATGCCGACGTAACGCGCCGCTCGATGCGCCTCAGCAGATCGACAACTCGCTGTACATCTACAACGTCGGCGCCGGGGGCTGGGTAAAAGGTCTTAAGATCAACGGAACACTGGTGGCGCCCGGCGCCGACTGGCTGCGCGTGATGCCGGGCGGCAATCTGCGCACCGACGTCCGTGCGACGATCAAGACCGATGACGGCGTGCTCATCTACATCACCTACAACGGCATCATCAGTCACAGCAAGGAAAGCTTCGACCGCTTGATGAAAGGCGAGACGCTGACCGCGAAGGATCACTACTTCGTCACCGCGCCGACGATGGAGACGTCATCCGAGAAATACGCGTGGCTCAACAATATCCAGTGCGTCGGCAAAGTCGTCGCGGTGAAGCTCGGCGAAGGCTCGTTCGTGAAGTACGACATCTACGCGCTGAAATAACCGCTCCATCACATAGCAGCCGCGGGGCGACTTCGACTCGGCCCCGCCGTCTTTACCTTCGACGAAAGCCGCACGGCACTTGTGCAATCATGCACGCCTGATTGCTGAAAAATAATCAGGAGGAGCCATGAAAGTAAAGTCCGTCGAGACGCTGGCCTGCGATGCGGGCTGGCGCAACTACCACTTCGTCAAGATCACCACCGACACCGGCGTCTGGTCGGATGGCTCGAACGCATCTACGCCGAGCTCTATTGCGCGACGCGTCCGGCCGCCGGTGGCATGGTCGTGCTGGCGATGGGTGCAATCGAAAACGCGATGCACCGATAAGGCACGCCGATCTGCGCAACTGCAGGCGCGGGCGGTCTTTCATCGATCAATACGCTTCACCTTCCCCGAGGCTATGCGGACTGCTTCGCTGTGTGATGATCGGTCATGCGCCGTCGACGTGTCGCACAACTCCTTTGGTCATGACGCAGATGCCGCTTCTAGACGTTAATCAGAAAGACGATGAGCTCGCTAAGTCAGCGTGATGGTCGGTGCATCAAACAGCGACCATTGAAATCCAAGCTCCCGCGCGGTTTCGACCAGCTTTAGAAAATCGACTGGCTTGACCATGTAGCCTTTGGCTCCAAGCCGGCGGGCCTCGGCGATGTCCGGAGCGCGAGTCGAATTGGTGAGCACAACGATAGGAATATGGTTTGTTCGCCCATCGGCGCCGACACGGCGCAAAACCTCCATGCCATCGACCTTCGGCATTTGCAGGTCGAGCAGGATGAGGCCAAGACCGACCCCCGCCGTGCGCTCGGAATAGTTGCCTTCGCCAAAGATCAGCTCAAGCGCCTCTTCACCGTCACGCACGACATGAATCCTGTTCAACATGTGATAGCGAGTTAGCTCGCGCACGGCTAATTCCGCATCTTCGACGCTATCTTCTACCAAGAGCAAATCGATGGCATCGTCCACTGGCACCTCCTGTCTAGCGACTTACTATACCCGGTCGCTACGCTAATTGACGTTGCGGTGCTGATACAAACGTTACAATCTATCGCGATTCAAGCCCGCCGCGTATCGTCGGCGCGCTGCCTGATCTATCCAATGGCTGGACAATACGGTGTTGCTTTCACCCACTGGGGTGGGAAGAAGTAAGCAGTGCACACAACAGAAGCGGGTTTCGATCCGCATCTGTTCAAGCCTGTTGTAGCGGAACAATGCAAACGCAGCTGTTTAGCGCGCCCTGGCCAGCGATAGAGCTTAAGTATCGCAGGCCAGAGCAAACAGGGTATGGGGCGTAGATCAAACAATTTCGCCGTGCACAGGAGTTTGCGCATGAAGATCACGACTTGCCTCACGGATGCCCTTGATAGCGCCACTGGGAGGCCCGCATGAAGTACCAAGAAACCAACGAGCGCAGCGCGGAGTTCCTACGCATGGCGCTAGCGCATATGGCGAAGCAGGAGGCCGCGCTCAACCCGATCACCTATGCCGTCTGGTATGAACACGCTTCAGGCTGCAATCCGCTATTGAGCCACGAGCTCGACGCTCTCACGGCGCTTGGTGAGAAGCTCGATGAACGAACCATCCGCAGCTTGCACGACCGTCACATCGCTGAGCTCGACGAGCGAAGCGTCGCGGCGCTCAACGCAGGCTTCGAGCACCTATTCTCTGCGCTCACAAAGTCGGTTACTCAGGCCAATACCGATACCACGGCATACAGGTCACATCTGGAACAGTGGAGCGATGGAGTTGCCGAGAAGCTCCGCCCATCATTAGTTGAAATGCGGATAGATGGTTTGTTGAGCGAAACGCGGCATATGCAAGAATCGCTGAGCGCGTTGAATCAGCGCCTCGAGGAGAGTCAGAGCGAGATCGAGCGGCTGCGACACGACCTCACGCGAGTGCGTCAAGAGGCGCTAACCGATGGGCTCACAGGGCTACTCAATCGCAAAGCTTTCGATGAAGAATTGGCTGCCGTGATTGCGGAGGCGAAGGGTAAGGACATGCCTCCCTGTCTAGTTCTGATCGATATCGATCACTTCAAACGCGTCAACGATACGTTTGGTCATGTTTTGGGTGATCGGGTTCTTCGCGCGATAGGCGGCCTGCTGAAAGCATGCGTCAAAGGCCAGGACAGCGTCGCTCGTTACGGCGGTGAGGAGTTTGCTTTGCTGTTGCCGGATACCCCATTGAAAGGTGCACAAAGCGTAGCGGAAGGACTGCGGGAAAAAATTGCGGCAAGCCGCATTCAACGGCTTAGTACCGAGACGCCGATCGGGTCTATCACGATCTCAGCTGGCGTCGCCAGCTATCGTGCGGATGAGGCAATCACCAGTTTCATTGAGCGAGCAGATGCGGCGCTATACACCTCAAAGGCGGCGGGACGAAACAGGGTGACCGTCTCCGCCGAACGAACGCTAGTGGGAAACGCAGACCTTTAGCCCACGCTCGGATAACGAAGATCATCGATTGATCGTGGCACCGGGTGCGTTAGCGGTGTCATATCCTTAGTAAGCCGAACCAAAAAAAGGCCCGCCAATAGATGGCGGGCCGTCGAAGTCCAACCTCGGTACTTACCACTAATGCGCTGAAGACCCCTTGCGAATATCCGTTGTTGACATCCTCGTTAGAGGAATGCGTTAGTGGCGGATAACAGTAAGCCTTGATCGCTCTGGAGTCCAAGAGCGTGGCTGCATTGTGTCACGGCCGTCCATATCGCCAGCTGCGCTGTTCGCACGTATTCGCCGTATGGCATGCATTGACTGTCGACTGCTGATCAGCCCTGCGTTGGCTGCGGCTGTCTCCCTTCCCAGAAAAACCCGGAAGCACTTGCTCGGCAATCTAAGAAGTACTCCGACCGCTGCGAGCGGTAGCTGACGACTCGCTGGCTCCCATGACATCTCTCGCCTCATTGAAGTAGACTCTGGCAAGTTGGATTTCGCGCGAAGTCCCGTACTTTTTCGATCTACGGTTCTGCGCTAGTGTTACAGTCAAGAATATCGAAATCTATCCGTCATTGGCTTATAAGCCGACCTCGCAAATCTCTCAGCTCGTTAGATTCACTCCTTCGAGATCCATTGCTCTACTAGATTTGGACAAATATTATCTACTAGGGCGATACGCCAAGACACATCCTGCGCTAGAGCACGCTCGTTTGCGTTTGACCTCACCAAGGAATTTATGTCGAGGACTAAAAAAGCACAAAACCCGCGTCAGATTCGCAACCAGCGGGGATTAAACCAAGCGGAATTCTGGGCGCCGCTGGGGATTACGCAAAGCGGCGGATCGCGCTATGAAAGCGGCAGGGCAATGCCAAGGCCGGTGGCGATTCTTCTTGGCATTGTCTATCTTGACGTGCGCCCACCTAAGGCGCCGAAGTGAAAGCTTGCACGGTCGGCTGCACCAACGAGTCGGGAAAGGCGGCCGGTAAGATCGTTCTATCGTAGATAACAAATCCAGCACGTCAGGAAAGTCGTCGCGGTGAAGCTTGGCGAAGGCTCG
>JBBRGM010000419.1:0-4441 GCA_038240725.1 Burkholderiales bacterium
GGCATACAAACGCGCCGCCCCACGCATGTCCGCCGCGGGAACGCCGGTGATGCTTGCGGTTGCTTCGGGCGAATTGATCGGGTCGAGAATGAAACTCTTCCACTTCTCGAACTCCTTGACGTCGCAGCGCCCGCGAATGAAATCGTCTTTTGCCAGCCCCTCGCTGACGATGACGTGCGCGAGCGCATTGACCACCGCGACGTTGGTACCCGGCAGCAGCTTCAGGTGATAGGCAGCCTGCACGTGTGCAGAGCGCACTAAACCGATGGTGCGCGGGTCGATCACGATGAGTTGCGCACCCTGGCGCAAGCGGCGCTTGAGCTGCGATGCGAATACCGGATGACCGTCCGTTGGGCTTGCGCCGATCACCACGATCACGTCTGCATGGTCGACCGAGTCGAAGTTCTGCGTTCCGGCGGATTCGCCGAGCGTCGTCTTCAAGCCGTAGCCGGTCGGCGAGTGGCAAACGCGAGCGCAGGTGTCTACGTTGTTGTTGCCGAACGCCGCGCGCACCAGCTTTTGCACAAGATAGGTTTCTTCGTTCGTGCAGCGCGAAGACGTGATGCCGCCGACCGATTCGCGTCCGTAGCTTTTCTGAATGCGCTTGAATTCCGACGCTGCGTAGTCGATCGCCTCGTCCCAGGAAACTTCCTGCCACGGGTCGGTGATCTTCTTGCGGATCATCGGCGTCTTGATGCGATCCGGATGCGTTGCATAACCCCACGCAAACCGGCCCTTCACGCAGGAGTGACCGTGATTGGCTTTGCCGTTTTTGTCTGGAACCATGCGCACGACTTCGGATCCTTTCATCTCGGCGCGGAAAGAGCAGCCGACACCGCAGTAGGCGCACGTGGTGATGACGCTGTGGTCGGGCTGGCCTCTGTCGACGATCGATTTTTCCATCAGCGTCGACGTCGGACAGGCCTGCACGCACGCGCCGCAGGAAACGCATTCGGACGCCATGAAGTCGCTGTGGCCGGTGGAAATGATCGACGCGAAACCGCGCCCATCGACGGTCAATGCAAACGTGCCTTGCACGTCTTCACAGGCGCGCACACAGCGCGAGCAGACTATGCATTTCGTCGGATCGAAGGTGAAGTAGGGGTTCGACTGATCTTTTTCTGAGCTCAGATGATTGGCGCCGTCGTAGCCGTAGCGCACTTCGCGCAGACCCACGACGCCGGCCATTTCCTGCAATTCGCAATTGCCGTTTGCCGGACAGGTCAGACAATCGAGTGGATGATCCGAGATGTAGAGCTCCATCACGCCACGGCGCAAGTTCGCGAGCTTCGGCGTTTGCGTCTTCACCTTCATTCCCGGCTCGACCATCGTCGTGCACGACGCCGGATAACCTTTGCGGCCTTCGATTTCAACGAGACACAAACGGCAGGAGCCGAACGCTTCGAGCATGTCGGTCGCGCATAATTTCGGCACGTGCACGCCGGCATCGGTTGCGGCGCGCATGACCGAGGTGTCGGCAGGGACTGTGACGGATACGCCATCGATTTCCAGCGTTACCAGCGCCGCCGAGGTCCGCGCCGGAGTACCTGCGTCGAATTCTTTCACTGAGTACATGTTCGTACCTCCAAAACGCGTCTCGCCAGAGTCGAGTCTGCGTGTGCTGTAATTCTCAAAATTGTTCGGCCCGCCGAGTCGGAAGGTCGACCGGCTGAGCCACCGCAAAATCTTCGGGAAAATGATTGAGTGCGCTCAGCACCGGAAACGGCGTCATGCCGCCCATCGCGCACAGCGACCCGTTGATCATCGTGTCGCACAAGTCCCGAAATAGTTCGATATCGGCTCCACGCTCGGAGTTCTGCAGTAAACGATCGATCGTCTCTACGCCCCGGATCGAGCCGATGCGGCACGGTGTACATTTGCCGCACGATTCGATCGCGCAGAATTCCATCGCGTAGCGCGCCATCTTTGCCATGTCGACGGTATCGTCGAACGCGACGATACCGCCGTGTCCGATCATCGCTCCCTTGGCGCCGAATGCTTCGTAATCCAGCGGCAAATCGAATTGCGATTCCGGCAGGTACGCGCCGAGCGGACCGCCGACCTGCACCGCGCGTATCGGACGACCGGACGCGGAGCCGCCGCCGAAGTCATAGAGCAGTTCGCGCAGCGTGAGTCCGAATGCCTTCTCGACCAGTCCGCCCCGCTTGATATTGCCGGCGAGTTGAAACGGTAGCGTCCCACGCGAGCGGCCCGCGCCATAGTCGCGATAGAAGTCGGCACCGCGATCTAGAATTACCGGAATCGACGCGAACGTGATTACGTTGTTCACCACGGTTGGCTTGCCGAACAAACCTTGCAGTGCCGGCAGCGGCGGCTTGAATCGCACCATGCCGCGGCGGCCTTCCAGACTTTCCAGCATTGCGGTTTCTTCGCCGCAGATGTAGGCGCCGGCGCCGCGCCGGACTTCGAGATGAAACGCTTTGCCGCTGCCCAACACGTCGGCGCCGAGAAAGCCCGCTTGTTCGGCGCTGCGAATCGCCTGCAGCAGCGCGCGTTCGGCATGCGGATATTCCGAGCGAATGTAGATGAAGCCACGCGTCGCACCAACGGCAATGCCGGCGATCGTCATGCCTTCGATCAGAACGAACGGATCGCCTTCCATGATCATGCGATCGGAAAACGTTCCGGAATCGCCTTCGTCGGCGTTGCACGTGATGTATTTCTGCTCGGCTTGTGCGCCAAGCACTGTGCGCCACTTGATGCCCGCCGGAAATGCGGCGCCGCCGCGGCCGCGCAATCCCGACTGCATCACAGCTTCGACGATAGCGGTGCCACCGAGCGCGAGCGCATTGCGCAAACCGCGCCAGCCGCCGTGCGCCTCGTAATCCAGCAGACTTTGCGGATCGGTGATGCCCACGCGAGCGAACGTCAGGCGTTCCTGACGCTTCAGATATTCGATGTCCTCGGTGATGCCGAGGTTGAGCGGATGTGCGCCGCCGTCCAGAAAGCCCGCCAAGAACAAAAACGGAACATCTTCCAGCGTGACCGGACCGTAAGCGATGCGCCCATTGGGCGTCGCCACTTCCACCAGCGGCTCGAGCCACAGCATGCCGCGCGAGCCGTTGCGCACGATTCGCACATCCAGGCCTTCCTGCGCCGCTTGCTGTGCAATCGCTGCGGCGACCACATCTGCGCCCATCGACAGCGCCGCGGCATCGCAGGGAACGTAGACGAGGACGGTCACGCTTTCTCCAGCTCGGTCTGCAGCACTTGATCGAAGCGCTGCGCGGTCACACGGCCGTAGAGTTGCCCGTCGATCATCATCGCCGGCGACAGCGCGCAATTGCCCAGGCAGTAGACCGGCTCGAGCTGCACCGCACCGTCGGCGGTCGTTTCATGAAAACCCACGCCGAGACGCGTTTTCACGTGCGCGGTCAGCGCTTCGCATCCCATCGCCTGACAGGATTCGGCCTGGCACAGCTCAACGATGTGACGGCCGGGTGCGTTGCTGCGAAAGTGATGGTAGAACGTGATCACGCCGTGCACTTCCGCGCGCGACAGGTTCAGCGCGATCGCAATCGGCGGCACAGCCTCACGCGGAACGAAGCCGAGGCGATCTTGAATCGCGTGCAGCATGGGCAGCAGCGCGCCCGCCTGCTCGCGGTGCTCCGCGATGCACTGCGTTATCGTGGCGGTGAATGCAGGTGCGATGTCTGGCGCGACTGCGGACATGCTCTCCTCCGGTCCTGCCGCTCGTCTTGAATACCTTAGATCGGGAGTCCGAGCTAAAAATCAAGCGCTAATATGCACTAGAATGCATAACAACGGCAGTTAACAGAGTAAAGCTAGCAAGTTTGTCGGTTATCAACAATATGCACTCTTGTGCCTATGCGCAGAATCGAAATTCGTCCGTCCTGGATTTTCATCGACGAAGAGGGCCATCAACTCGAGCCGCAGCTGTTCGCGCTGCTCGACGCGTTGCATGAGACGGGCAAGCTGACCTTAGCTGCAACGCGCGCGGGGATGTCGTATCGGCACGCTTGGAATATCGTCGCCAAGTGGTCCAGCTTTTTCGGCAGTCCGCTGGTGTTGCTCGAGCAGGGCCGCGGCGCGCGCTTGACCGCTTTGGGCGAGAAGCTGCTGTGGGCGCAGGCTCGCGCGCGAGCGAGGTTGTCGCCGCAGCTCGAGAACATTGCCTCGGAGCTCAATCTCGAAATCAAGCGTGTGCTGGCGCAGAGCAATCCGACCCTGCGCGTGCACGCCAGTTACGGTTACGCCGTCGCCGAGTTGCCGGAGCTGCTGCGCGAGCACGGCAAGGTGGGGCTGGATTTGCAGTATCTGCCGGCGGCGGACGCGCTCGCTTCGCTGGCCCGATCGGCTTGCGACTTCGCTGGCTTTCACGTGCCGGAAGGTGCGTTCGGTGCGCGCGCGGTCGAGCTGTATGCCCCTTGGCTCGACCCGAGTACGCAGACGCTGATCT
>JBBRGM010000420.1:0-4431 GCA_038240725.1 Burkholderiales bacterium
GAGCTCCTGCTCTATGCCACGCAGCATCGAGGTGTTGAAGCGGACAAACAACTCTCGTTCAAGCTGAGCTGCCGCGCGATCCACAGCGGTTGCGTACAAGCGAACGTGACGTAATTCATGTCGCAACACATCCTCTTGAGCGCATCGATTCGAGCTCAGCTCGGAGGCAAGGTAGATGCGCAGTGGATCGTACCGCAGCCGGATTTCTATCACCGGCTTACCGCAGGCCTCCCGTGTGGTTGATTGGATGGGCCCATTGAGAGAGATGGAGTAGCGACGCTGCAGCACAGCCTGCGTGAGTCCGATGTGCAATCGCCCCATTAGTTCGGGGGAGAGTGCTTGCAGCTCAGCAGCCGACTGGTTCTTAAGTACGATCGGAACCGTTTTCTCGACTGCCACACGAATATGCGCAACGCTCGAATCGGACGCGCAAATGCGTTCAAAATCGACCGCGCGCGCGATCGATGTATACGTTAATCCGCAAACCAGAATAGAAACTACCGTGATTAGAAGTTGCAATGCCATCTTCTCATCGCTTCGAAAGGCTAGTGCGAGGGCCGAATACGTGGATCCACAGCTTGTTGCTGCGTACATGCGGCTAGGTGGGGAAGGGCGTTAAGCGCACGCCGAAACAGAAGTCGTCGAGACTCGATGCATTGCACGCAAATGCATCGCGCGGGCGCTCCGCTGACGCATGACACTACTTACCGATCGGGCATGTATGCTAAGTAGTAACCATAGTGACGCATTCGAACTTGTGCCTGGACGGGTTCGGCCCCTCAGCGTTTGAAGTAAGCGTTGATGGCGGCGTATGTGCACGCGATTTTGAGCTCCCTGCACGTCGCTCTGATTGTGTGTGCGTCCTTGTTGTAGCTGCCACGTTCAAGGTCGGCCCTCACCTTGGTGACGATAAGATGTACATCTGGACGCATGAATCGGTATTGAGACGGATGCGTAGCTATATCCCTCTCTAGTACTCGCGCGTAGACCTGGACAAACTTGTCGAGGCTCATGATTGGATGAAGTCGTTCCCAAAAGTCAGTCAGTTTGAAGCGACCCAAACCGCGAGTGTTCGGGTACGCATCCAATGATTGTGTAGAGGGACGAGATCTCACGTCACCAAATCTAGCGTGAACGTCAAGGTGGAAGCCCACGGCGGCTATCCGGTACGGCAAGGCTAGGCCGACACCGCGGCATCACCGTCTACCGACGTCTCATCAACAGTTCACGTGACGCGCGGGACGTCACCACCAGGCAGGCAATTGCAGAATCCCACATGGCTCACCGCCGCGGATCCGATCGCGTTTCGCTCGCGAAGTTCTTGTTGTTGGCCGCGGTCCCTTGGACATTGCCCTTACCGTTTTGGACGACGCCGTTGCAAGAGGCTACTTTTTGAGCCATGCAAAAACATATCGCGGAGTTCTTACTGGTAGCCGTTGCGGCTTGCGTCAGTGTTGCCATGTCAGCGAACGCAGCGCCGTCTGAAGATGCCAATACTGCCTATGCGCGCGGCGATTACGTCACGGCGCTACGACTGATCCGTCCGCTAGCTGATCAAGGATCAGCTAGCGCGCAGTACAACCTCGGAATGATTTATGGGAATGGACGAGGGGTGGCGCAGGATTACGGCGCTGCGGCGCGATGGTATCGAAAGGCAGCGGACCAGGGCATGCCTGAGGCGCAAAACAATCTGGGGCAGCTGTACCAGAAAGGTCAGGGCGTTAGCCAAGACTATGGGCAAGCAGTCGAGTGGTATCGCAAGGCCGCTGTTCAGGATAAGGCCGCTGCACAACACAATCTCGCGATGATGTACGACCAGGGACTCGGCGTGTCGAAGAATCCTGACGAGGCGGTCAAGTGGTATCGCAAGGCTGCTGATCAAGGCATTGCGAGGGCACAGCACAACCTGGCAGCCATGTACAGTGCCGGGGAAGGCGGACCGCCGGACTATGTACAAGGGTACAAATGGTTCCATCTGGCCGCGACGCATGCCCCCGCATGGGACACCGAAATCCGAACAATGGCAGTGCAAGGCCGAGACCGCCTTGTGGCACACATGACGGCGGCAGAGATCGCGAAGGCGCAGCGGCTCGCGCGCGAGTGGGTCCCTGAGTGACTATCTAGTTATTTGGCCCCACGCGCCGTCGGCCGAATAAACTCATCCGCCCAGACGGGCACCGATAGCGATAAGTGGCTGGCATTGCGCTCGCTCGCCGCGAAACCCGCGAGCCTCGGGGCCTCGTCCGCGTGTCGCGCGACCATCCATGAGGGCATGCATCAACCAAGCAGCATTGCTTCCCGAAATGGACGGGCGGCGCGCCTGGCCGGACGAACAGCGAAGGCGCAGTTGCGACAGCTCCGCCCAAAGACGCAGAGGCGATTGGGCGCGCCTTCTACAAAAATGAAATTTGCCGACGTCGTCGCGCGTCCTGGAAAAGGAACGTGGCCTCCTCCTAGTTGCTGGACAGTCTCAGCTAGAAAATTTCGGCGCGGTTCAGCTGGACTAGTGCAAGTTTGGCCGTGATCGCTCGCCTATTATTCGAGTTTGTGTCTGCAGGCCGATCCATTTGCGTTCGTGATATGCGAGCCGGTTCGTCGCTGTGCCGACGGGTTCGTTTGGAATGTGGCGACTTGGGTGACAGTAACGGCTGAAGCGGCGGCTATTACGTTTTGTCAGGCGAGAATGTCAGATCCGTCGTTCCAGCTGACTTCAGCTCAGCAACGGCACGGACTCCTACTCCACCATCTCTAATCCACTTGGTTTAGTCTTATGTTGGTGCCGCATTTGGCCGCGTTAGCATTCGAGCCCACGGCGGCACCGGGTGAACTGTGCGCATTCTCGGTCGGCGCCGAAGT
Organism: Burkholderiales bacterium; assembly: GCA_038240725.1. Classification (GTDB taxonomy): domain Bacteria; phylum Pseudomonadota; class Gammaproteobacteria; order Burkholderiales; family SHXO01; genus SHXO01. The sequence continues at coordinate 2,857 of JBBRGM010000420.1, forward strand.
GCCTTCTCTCGAGCTTGTTGGGACGACTCAGAATACGCACACGAGCATTCCTGCCTGAAAGCCACATTGTCAGCTAAGCGATGCGTGTTACCCGAATGGCATGCAGCAACTGAATCAAACGGCACCAAACTATCTGAGTTGGCGGTCCTCAGCTTCATCACCCCGGATTGCGCGCCGCTGTTCTGTCGGCGGTATAAGCAGCATCTGTGGTGGGCGGATCATCTAGCGCCCTGTGAACCCATTAACTTGTCGCAGTACATATGCAGTGGTATTGAGTCGCGCAGCGACCGCTTGCAACGCTCGCCTCGTTTCAATCGGTACGGCCAACCGATTAAGCCTAGTTCGCTGCTTGCAATGCTCTCCTGGAACTTGACGACTTTGTCGATGAGCACAACGACGCGCCGAGCTGTGGCGTACACCATTACCTTCCCTATGTAGCCTCGGATCAATGACCGGAATTCCTCGTCCGGCATGTCGCCAACCGCGCAGCGTTTGCGCCCTCCGCGTGTCTTGCCAGGTTGACTGTCTGAGAATAGGGCCGGTTAGGGGCCGCTAGTAATTCCAACCCTGCAAGCTGCGGGGCGTTGATGATGTTCTTCAACGCCTGCGGCTTCGGCAGATAGTTGTGCGTCTCCCTTGGCATTTCCCGGGTGGTGTAACGAGATGGCTTGCGGTGCAGTCGATTTTTTGCAAATCGCCTGCTGGACGCAGCCTTCTCCTCAGTTGTAAGCGGCAAGCGCTAGCTCCCAATCAGAAAAGAGATGGCGCAACACACTTGAAGGTAATCGAGCGCAGCTCGCGTGCTGGCCAACACGTCGCGCTTGCCATGAAGTGCCAGATGACGCCCGCCTGGGCGAGTGCGCACGTGGGTCATACTCGCTTTCGATGAGGGGCATCAGCGCGCGCTCTGTTGGCATTCCGCGCTTCTCAAGTTCTTCTACAATGACGAAAAGATAAGGCTCGATACGGGCCAGGATGGTCTGTACATAGACTGGACGCTTCCCGTACCGGGCTTGATGTTGTGCAACAAGGTCACTTCGCACTTGCCTCAACTGAAACCCGTGTCGCACGCGTTCCTACAGGTCGTCGTAGCGAGTTGCGGGCGATCCCTCGATTCTTTTTACTACTTCATTTCCTTTACTACTTCATTTCCTGTTACGACGAAATAGCGCTCTATCTGCGGCGCCCCGGGGGAATTTATTCCAAGTCGAGGCGCAACCAATGTACAGGGCGGGTATCTGCCAATCGGTTGCGTATGACCTTATTCATCCCTCAACGTAACAGACCAGCATCGATTATTTATCCCCCACACCGCTGTAACAGTGATGCAACATGCTTTGGCGCGGCGGTACTGCGGCCTCACGCAAATCCAAGACGGTTCGGAGAAAATACCTACGCGCACTATTGCGCGATAGGAAGGTGGGGGCTATCGCACCATCAGCGTTGCAGGGTGCCGCACAGTCCCGCGAGAAATACGCCGAAGTCTTGCGAGACTTCAGCGTGCTTCAATGCGTACATGACATTCGCCTGGAGATAACCGAGCTTGGAGCCGCAATCGTAGCGCTGACCTTCGAA
>JBBRGM010000421.1:0-4430 GCA_038240725.1 Burkholderiales bacterium
GCCGGTGCGAGACAAAGACGGCGGCGTGTTGATGTGGGTCGGCTCCAACACCGACATTCACGACGCGCGCGAGATGCGCGAAGCGCTGCGCGGCCAGGCGCGGCTGTTCGACCTCGCCCCTGTCGTCGTGCTGGACATGGCGGGCCACGTCGTATTTTGGAGCCAGGGCGCGGAAGCATTATTCGGTTTCAGTAAAACCGGCGCCGTCGATCGCCTCGCACACGAGCTTCTGCAGAGCGAATTCCCCGAGCCGCTGGAGCGCATTCGAGAAGCGCTGGATCGAACCGGCATTTGGGAGGGCGAAGTCGTGCATCGTGCGCAGGATGGGAGCCGGCTGTTCGTACACAGCCACCGGGCGCTGCAAACAGATCCGCACGGCGGTTCGCAGCGCGTGCTCGAGGTCAGCGCCGATATCACCGCGCGCAAACGCGTCGAGGAGGAACTGCGGAACAGCGAACGGCGGTTTCGCGCACTGATCGAGCACAGCACCGACAGCATCGCCGTCATCGACCAAAACAATACCATCACCTATCTCAGTCCTGCGGTCGCAGCAGTCGAGGGCTATGCGCCGGAGGAGCTGATCGGACGCAATGGCGCCGAGAACACGCACCCGGACGACTTGCCCGTTGTGCAGAAGATCGTCGAAGAGCTGGTCGCCAATCCCGGCAAGCCGGTGCCCGTGCTGTGGCGGCGCCGGCACAAGAAAGGCCACTGGCTCTGGCTCGAAGGCGTCGCCACCAATCTGCTGCACGATCCTGCAGTCGCAGGCATCGTGACCAACTATCGTGACGTCACCGATCGCCGGCGCGCGACCGAGGTACAGCTGCGCTCGCAAAAAATGGAAGCGCTCGGCACCCTCGCCGGTGGCATCGCGCACGACTTCAACAATATTCTGCTGGCGATACTCGGCAATACCAAGCTGGCGATGGAAGATCTGCCGGTGGACCATCCCGTGCAGAAAGGCCTGTACGAGATCGCCAAAGGCAGCACGCGCGCCGCCGATCTCGTGCGCCGAATTCTAACCTTCACGCGCCAGCAGGAACCGGAGCGTGACGTCATCGAGCTACAGCCGGTCATCGAAGAAGTCAACCACTTGTTGCGCTCGAGCTTGCCGGCGATGATCGAGTTGCGCACCAAATTCGAGGCGCCACTGCCGCCGATCGCCGCGGATCCGACGCAGATCCATCAGCTGGTTTTGAACCTTGCGACCAACTCGGCCTACGCGATCGGCGAGCGTCCGGGCGTGATCGAAATCGTGGTCAAAACGATGGTGCCTGATGCGCACATGATCGCGACTACACCCGATCTGCACGAAGGCCGCTACGTTCACCTCTGCATCAGCGACGACGGCTCCGGCATGGACCCGGCGACGCGAGAGCGCATTTTCGATCCGTTCTTTACGACGAAGCCGGTCGGCAGCGGCACCGGACTCGGATTGTCGATCGTGCACGGCATCTTGAAGAGCCACGGCGGCGCCATCAGCGTGTATAGCGCGGTCGGCAAAGGGACCACGTTCCAACTCTACTTTCCGGCGCTCGCGCCCACCGGCGATGCCGTGCAGCCGCCGGCGAAAACGCTGCTGCGCGGCGCCGATCAACGCATCTTGTACGTCGACGACGAAGAGCCGCTCAACTTCCTCGCGGAACGCATCCTGCCGCGGCTCGGCTATCGCGTGTCTACTTATACGGAGCCGGAACTTGCGCTGCAGGCGTTCCGCGCGCATCCGAACGACTTCGACGCGGTAGTCACCGATCTTTCGATGCCCGGCATGTCGGGCTTCGAGTTCGCGCGCGGCGTGCTCGCAATTCGCCCCGACATCCCGATTCTGATGATGTCCGGTTACCTGCGTCCCACCGACCAGACTGCTGCGGCCGAGCTGAACATCCGCGATCTCATTCTCAAGCCGAATGCGTTCGAGGATCTGGGACACGCGCTGGGCCGTCTGTTCGGTAAAGACGGCGACGCGTAGCATATTTGTAGTTTGTCGCGTTGACGTGTGTGAGAGCCGCAAGAAGAAATTGTGTCGCCCGCTGCAGTCGGCCGGCGAGTTCGCGTTTGCAATCCTTCAGCACACTGGTAGGCTAACCGTCCCGTGCGACTTGAGCCGGGTGCACGGGACCTATCTCACTTTCATTCGAGGAGATGCCATGACTGTGTTATCCAAACTGCTGATTGCTGCATTAGGCGCCACTGCATTTTCGTTAGCGTATGCGGACCGCGACGACAACAAGGATGGATCGTGCGATATTCCCGGCCATCTAGTCCGTCGCATCCAAGCACAGCTCAACGCAGTCGTCCAACTCCACAACGGCGGCATATTCGATCCGAATCGCATGTGGTCCGCGGTAGTCGATCGGCAAGGCCGATTATGTTCCGTGACGAAAGTCGGCGATGCGTGGCCTGGCAGCCGCTCTATCGCGATTGCGAAAGCCAGCACCGCGAATGATTTCAGCAATGACGCACTGGCACTGTCGACCGCGAATCTTTACGCGGCCACGCAGCCGGGCGGTTCGTTGTACGGGTTGAACAATTCGAATCCATTCAATCCTGCGTTCCAACCACAGCAGACCGGGATCGGATTTGTGCCGGGGGGCATCATTACCTTCGGCGGCGGCGTCCCCTTGTATGAAGACGGTAAAGTTATAGGCGGACTCGGTGTGAGCGGGGACAGTGCTTGCGCCGACCACACCATCGCTTATCGCATGCGGCGTAATGTGCACCTGGACCAGATCCCAGGCGGCGTTGGCTTCAATAAAACCGACAATATCGATTATGCAACTACCGGGCAAGCGCCAACCGGTTTCCAGCATCCGCATTGTTTCCCCTCGGACATCGCCGAAGGACAAATATAGCGCCTGCAAATCCGCGCAGTAGAGGCCCTGCCGCCGAGTCAGGGCCTTTTTATTTGCGTCCAGTCAACGTTCCGAATGCGCGCCCGACTTCGAACCAGTCAACCGGTCCGACTCACTTCATCAACCACTGCTTGAACCATTCCAGCTCGGCCGGCGCCGTCGTGCTGAGTCCCGGCTCCTGATAAGCGCCGAAGTGCCCGCCTTTGTAGATCACCAGCTTTTTCGGCTCGCGTGCGCGCGAAAACGCTTCGATCGCAAGATCGGTGGGCGTTAGCCGATCGTCTTCGGCTAACACCATCAGCAGCGGAGTTGGTGAGATGCGGTGGATGTTCGCCGCGGGGTTGTACTCCAGAAATTTCTCCATAGACTCGAGCGTGACGCGGTTTTCCCACCGCGGCGCGCTGCTCGCACCGATCTTGGTGAAGAACTCGAACGAGTCCGGCGTCGGGAGTGCCGAGGGCTGACCCTCAGGCGCGACGACCGGCAGGTAATTCACCTTGCCCGTCGTGTACCGCTGCGCCCGATCCTGTGCGACGAATGCGAAGACGTTCGGCAAATTGTCCGCGCGATTCAGCCGCTGCGCGTTGGCCAGCCCGTCGACCAGCGGCACCTGCGACACCACCGCCTTGATGCGCCGATCGAACGCGCCGAGATGCAGCACATGCGCGCCGCTGTACGAGGTTCCCCACACGCCTATGCGATCCGGATTGACCTCCTTTTGCATCGATATCCAGGTAATTGCGTTTCGGTAGTCCTCCATTTGCTCGCTCGGAAAAATCTGATTGCGCGGCTCGCCTTCGCTTGCGCCGAGAAAGCGATAATCGAACACCAGCACCACGAAGCCTGCGGCAGCGAAGCGATCCGCAAAATTCGGCAGCAGCATCTCTTTCGGCGCGCTGAATCCGTGCGCCATGACGATCGCGGGCTTTTTCTCGTCCGCCTTCATGTTCTTCGGGACGTAGTACCAGGCGGCCAGCTTCAGGCCCTGGCTGGTAAACGTAACGTCTCTGCGCTCGAAGTTCTGCGCGTGTGCGCTGACAATAATGAGCCAGGAGACGAGCAACGCCGATAACAGCCGCGCAGCGAATGACCAACGGTTTTTCATGAGGCGCTCCCTTTTTGTCGTGGTTAGAACTGCTGCTGCAAGATGCGTTGCAACGGTGCGGCGCACACGGCCGACAAGCGCACCGTGTTTGCTCGCGACCATCGTGCAGTAGGCCTCTCTCGGCGAGCGCGAGCAACTCGAGCGCGTTGACGCCGAGTTCGCCCAGTCCGCGCACGCTCTCGGTGCTTACTTTACAGACGGTGGGACCGAATAGCGCGCAAGCATAGCTTTTAGCTGTTCGAATTCCTCGTGATTGCTGCAGTCTCCCTGATGCAGCCCTCTGCGCATATCCTGTTCAATGGACTGCGACAAGACCCAGCCCAGCGCCGGTACACGCTTGCCGGGGGATACGGGACACAGTCGGAAATGGAAGTGGTTCTGCGCCGCGCTGACCCCGGGCTCCTTCTCGAAGAGCTGCTTAGCAGCCAACACGCCCCTCGCATCCCTAGTAGAAAGAAGACCGCGAATCGGGC
>JBBRGM010000422.1:0-4430 GCA_038240725.1 Burkholderiales bacterium
CCACATGAATCCGCTTTTTTTTGTCCATCTCGAGTCTCCTTGTCTAAGGGGTAACAGGCGATTTGAACGCTGTGCGTTGGCCCGCTGTTGAATACGACCGGCTCCCGGTAGCGGTGTTCCGCAATCCCATCGGGATTTCCCCGTAAGCGAGCAGGTAGATCGCCGCGCAGGAGAAAATCGGACAACGATTGCTGCCGCAGCTATCGAATTGCTTTGCGTGAACGCGTGCCGCCATCGCTGAAAATCGAGCCTAGCGCCACAGGAGCCGAGCCGAAATCCGTAAAAGGTTGGGCGACGAATCTCGTGAACGCAGACCTGGGGCAGGCCCTGTTTGCGCTAGACTGCCGCAACGCTAAACTAGCTGCATGTTTACGCATTTGCGGCTCGAAGCAGGTTTCGCAACGCGACGTGTTCGCGGCTCGTGCAGCGGGCCCGTGACCACTTTAGCAACGCAACAGGGAGAGCATCAGTGACCTTAATCGACCGAGCTGTATGGCCGACGCAGAGCGCTGTACGTCCCTACCCATCGGCTGAAGCTGCAAGCGCAGTCGAACCCGGACATCGCAATCCGCTCGCCAAGTCGAAGCACATTGAAGTGTGCCTGCACGGCGATGTCGAATATCGAAAGACGACCGGGCTGGAAGCCTTCGAGCTGGTCAATCAATCGTTACCCGAGCTCGCTCTCGATAAGATCGATCTTTCTGCAACACTCGCCGGCAAGGCTATCGCCGCCCCGCTGATGATCGCGCCGATGACCGGCGGCACAGATCACGGTTACGAGATCAACTGCACGCTGGCGCGCGCCGCTCAGCGCTTCGGCATTCCGTTCAGCGTCGGCAGCCAGCGCGTAGCGATCGAAGATCCTGCGCGTGCGGCAACATTCGACGTGCGCAAGTACGCGCCGGATTGCGTGCTGTTCGCTAATTTCGGCGCCGCACAGTTGGTGCGCGGGTGGGGCGTGACGCAAGCGAGGCGGGCGGTCGAGATGCTGCGCGCCGATGCGTTGTTCATTCACATCAATCCGATCCAAGAGGCGATCCAGGGCGGCGACTGCGATTTCCGCGGCTTTGCTGCCAAGTTGTCGGCGCTGTGTCGGGACTTGGCGAGCGAAGGCATTCCGGTATTTGCGCGAGAAATATGTTTCGGACTCAGCGCGGACGCGGCGCGGATGCTCGTCGAGTGCGGCGTTGCGGGCATCGATTGTGCCGGTGCAGGCGGAACGTCGTGGGCGAAGGTCGAAGCGTTGTGTGCGAAAACCGATGCCCGACGCGAAATGGGGCTGCGCTTCGGCGAATGGGGCATCCCCACGAGCCGATCGATTCTCAACGTAAGGGACGTCTCGCGTTCAATTCCATTGATCGCCACCGGCGGATTGCGCAACGGCATAGACCTCGCGCTCGCGATCGCACTCGGTGCCGATGTCGGCGCGATGGCGCGACCGTTTCTGCTCCGTGCGGTTGAAGGCGATGAAGCGGTGGCGCGCTTCATCGAAGCTACGCTGAAGGAGCTGCGCATCAGCATGTTCGGTGCGGGCGCCGGCAACGTCGCTGCGCTGCGCGGCCGCGCGGCACGCGTGGAACTGGCGGGCGGTTCGCGCAGCGAGTAGAGATGGCAAACACAGAGGCCGACTGATCGTCGGCCTCCGCGTTTCAATTTCTTGAGCGTTCGTCGTGCTTCCGCGCGCCTTACTTACCGGCGTGCGACTTGTTCGCCATCATGTACGTATTGACCTCAGCAAGACTCACCGTTCCATCCTTGTCGGCATCGATCGTGTCGAAATTCTTCGATACGACCGACCAGCTTTTAGCTTCGTTCTTGTCGAGTGTCCCGTCGGCATCCTTGTCCTTCTTCGCGAACTTGCCGTAAGCCTTGATCTCGTCTTTGCTCACCGTGCCGTCCTTATCGGTGTCGATCGCATCGAAGTGCGTCTCGACTTCGGGGATTGCCTTGGCCTCTTCCTTGTCGAGGGTGCCGTCGTTGTCCTTGTCTGCTTTGCCGAATTTCGACTTGACCATGTTCTTGGCTTTGTCGGTCATGTTGCCAGCAGCGTTCTTGGTTTTATCCACCGCGCTTTCCGCGGCATTCTTGGCCTTGTCGGTCATCGACGGGGGCGAATCGGACGTTGCGGGATCGGCGGCGAAGGATACGCCTGCGGCTAATGCCAACGTCGATGCAAAGATCATGGCGAGTTGCGTTCGTTTCATGTTGAAAGCTCCGAAATTGGTAGGTTTTGCGAAAGGGCGCGGTCATAAAGCTGCACATAGTCTTAGTGTGCGCCGCGTGAGCTTAGGTTCCTTCCTGATGACGTACGGGAAACACCCGGGAACAACCTGAGAATCGCGCCCTCGGCGGTGCGCGGCTGATGCCGGCAGTCGTCAACCCCGAATCAATGGCACAAAACAACTTGCCCCAAGAATGCCGAGAGGAAAGCGATGGCGAGCGACCTCCCGAACGCTCGACGCAGAAGCGCAGGCGGGCGCATGGCAGGGGGAAAACGCCGGTAAACCGCGGTTGTGCACGACGGCCATTTCAATCGTTCATTCGATCCTGGCCGATACAGCTGCCGGCGATCCCGCACCTGGCTGCTGATACAACGATCTTCGCATCGCGTGACCCGGTCAATTGCGAATGACGTCGAGACGCGGGTCCTTCAGGCGAGAGCGCAGGAAGCAACGTAGTGGGATGCGCGATCGTGTTGTCATTATCGTCGTCCCCCGTGTGATGCTGGCGGTGCTCGTTGTGCACCGAGGGTGGACCCGTATCGAAGCGCTTCGCGAGTCGGTGTGGGACGCGCTCCTCTTTGTGAGGAATGCATCCCGACATAACCGGGAATGCTCACGTGCGCATTGCGCGGCCAAGTGAGCAGTTCGGGATGATGCCGACGACAAGCTCATCGGACTCCACGCCGGACATTCGACAGAGAGATGGACGTACGACCGAAGTGGCGTTTGTCGCGGGCGCGAGTTCCTCGACGATCAAGCGCGGATATTGCGCCGACTGGCGTGCGATGCAGTAGCTCGGTGATTCGCATATCGCTACTGCTCCAGCGCCAACGCGGGTGCTCCGCAAAAGATCGCAGCTCACGCGACGACTTTGTGCGCGAAGCGGTCAACGCGGGTCCGATATCGAGATCAAAACGAAAAGCGTGAGGAGCGAACATTCGATTGCACATTGGACAAAACTCTAATGGGATGACGGCACCTTAAGCGCGATGCTGCTCGCCTATGGCGGATTTCGTTGTCATGTCATCTGATGGTCTGCGCTGCGGTTCTCTGGTTGCCGCAACCGGCCAAGGCTCCGGCAGTGCTGCGCGCAACCAAGGAGCAGCAGCTGATCGACTAGTACTTACGCCGCGTTCTTCGGCACCGGCGTATATTGTGCGGAAGATCGTATGGGGCCTCACGGCGCTACCGGAGAACGACCATGAAATACGCACAAGCCCTTCTTTTTTCTCTCAGCGTTATTGTGATGGGGATGCTTCTACCTGAGGCAGCTTGCGCACACTTAGCGATTTACAACTCGGAGAGCGAGTTTCTGCATGCTGCCCCCATTGTCTCTACGGAAACTTTTGACGAGTTTCCTTCGCCGTTCTATTTCTTTTCACCGCGCGTTGTTATTGATGGCATCGCATATACAACCGCCAGTGTGCCCGGTGCCGTTTGCGGTGGAAGACAACCCTGTTGGACAGTAGAGTCTGATGTCCTTTTGGCGAATCTGGCGCACGGGTCGGTATTCACTTTTGGACCAGGTGGCCACGTTAAGGCATTTGGAATCTTGTTCTCCAGTAGCCAAGAGTTCCCCGGTCCACATTTTGACCTCACTATTCACGAAGTCGATGGGAGCACTACAGTGGCGCTTCTCGGGGCAGGCGGCTATGCAGGCATCCTATCGACCGTCGGCATCGATTCGCTCGCGGTATCGGCGGATTTCCCTTGGCAGTATGACAACGTCTCCCATAGTCAGATCTTATCTATACCTGAACCCAGCCTTGCGTTATCGATTGCCTTGCTGCCTATCGCAGTCTTGCTCATGTACCGCGGTCGGTATCTAGGGACGCTCTGAACAAGTCTTGCGTGCGCGACCGGGGTGATTTGGGCCGAGGGCAAGAGGGCGAGGACGCCGTGTAGCCCGCCTACACCAGGAGGAGCGCACGCGGCCCAAATCACCCCGGTCCCTCTATAGAGACGACAGATTATTGGGTTGTGTCAGGTGCGGCGTCTGCATCGTTGCGCTCCACGCCCAGGTACCAACCTTGGCTTCGTAGCGATGCCGCGCATCCAACCGCACCAGACGCAACGCGCGTCGCAAGACTTGTTCAGAGCTTCCCTAGTGTGGTGTCCCGTAAATTTCTAGCACATTATTTGCATGCGGTTCGGGTATCTTGTGATAGGGAGATATCCAATGGTGACTGGTCGCCCGAAGGCACAATT
>JBBRGM010000423.1:0-4427 GCA_038240725.1 Burkholderiales bacterium
ATCGAGCCGACCAGCGGGAACACCGGCATTGCGCTGGCGATGGTGGCGGCGATGCGCGGCTACAAGATGGTGCTGGTGATGCCGGAAAATTCATCGGAAGAGCGCCGGCAGACCATGGCTGCGTTCGGTACCAAGATCGTGCTGACGCCTAAAGACGGCGGTATGGAGATGGCGCGCGACGTCGCGCAGCAAATGCAAGCGCGCGGTGAGGGGATCATCCTCGACCAGTTTGCCAACCCGGATAATCCGCTTGCGCATTACGAAACCACCGGCCCTGAAATCTGGGTCGACACACGCGGCAGCATCACCCATTTCGTGAGCAGCATGGGCACCACCGGAACCATCATGGGATGCTCGCGCTACTTGAAGGAGAAAAACCCCGCGATTGAAATCGTCGGCTGTCAGCCGACTGCAGGGTCGCAGATTCCCGGCATACGCAAATGGCAGCCGGCGTACATGCCGAAGATCTACGATGCCAAACGGGTAGACCGCATCATCGAAGTGAGCGAGGCCGACGCCGAGCAGACGATGCGGCGACTGAGCAGAGAAGAAGGGTTATTCGCGGGTGTATCGTCCGGCGGCGCGGTCTGGGCGGCGTTGCAGCTATCAGCCGAAGTACGCAATGCCATAATCGTCACGATCATCTGCGATCGCGGCGACCGTTACCTGTCCACCGGAGTGTTCGGCTAAACACTGCGCGGCTCGCAGCCTCAACTAGCGCTGACCGTTAAAGCCGGTTGAAAGCGTCCAGCGTTCCGGCGATCGCGCGAGATGTTCGAGCAATATCTCGCGTCGTTGCGCCAGCTCCGTGGGTAGCTTGTCTTTAAGTTTTCCGAAGAGTGTGTCGTGTTGCGACAGCTCTGCCACCCAGGCATCGCGGTCCACCGACATCAGCTCGCGATAGCGGTCGCGCGCAGTCCCGTTGAACCCGGACCAGTCCAGGTCTTCCGAGCGCGGCATCCAGCCCAGCACACTCTGCGCAGCACCGACGCGATTCTGGCAACGTTCCACCACCCACTTCAGTACACGCATGTTCTCGCCGTATCCCGGCCACAAAAACTTGCCGTCGCTGCTCTTGCGAAACCAGTTCACGCAGAAGATGCGCGGCGGCGTTGCGATGGAACGGCCCATCTGCAGCCAATGCTCGAAGTAATCGCCGACGTGATAACCGCAGAACGGTAGCATCGCGAAGGGATCGCGCCGTACTTCGCCGACCTTGCCGGTTGCTGCCGCGGTCGTTTCCGATCCCATCGTGGCTGCGGCGTACACGCCGTCTGCCCAACCGAAGCTTTCATATACCAGCGGGACGGTGTCGCTGCGTCGGCCACCGAAGATAAACGCCGAGATCGGTACGCCGGCGGGATTCTCCCAGTCTGCGTCGATCGACGGACATTGCGATGCAGCGACCGTGAAACGCGCGTTCGGGTGCGCCGCTTTCGTATTCGACGCAGGCGTCCAGGGCCGGCCCTGCCAGTCGATAAGTTGCGCAGGCGGCCTATCGGTCATGCCTTCCCACCAGACATCGCCATCCAGGGTCATCGCTACATTGGTGAAAATGCAGTCGCTGGCAAGCGTTGCCATCGCATTCGGGTTCGATTGTTCCGACGTACCCGGTGCGACACCGAAGAAGCCGTATTCCGGGTTGATCGCGCGCAGCTTGCCCTCGGCATCCGGCTTGATCCATGCGATGTCATCGCCGATCGTGGTTACTTTCCAGCCGGCGAAGCCAGCCGGCGGAATCAGCATGGCGAAATTGGTTTTTCCGCACGCACTTGGAAACGCAGCAGCGACATAAGTTTTTTCGCCGGTCGGCGATTCGACGCCGAGAATCAACATATGCTCAGCCAGCCAGCCCTGCGCGCGGCCCATGTTGGACGCAATGCGCAAAGCCAGGCATTTCTTGCCCAGCAGTGCGTTGCCGCCGTAACCGCTGCCGAACGACCAAATTGCATTTTCTTCGGGGAAATGCACGATGTATTTGTGCGTCGGATTGCACGGCCACGCAACGTCCGCCTGTTTCCCCGCGAGCGGCATGCCCACCGAATGCAAGCACGGAATGAAGTCCCCGTTTTTACCCAGCGCTTCCGCCGCCGCGCGCCCCATGCGCGTCATCAAACGCATGCTCACGACAACGTAGGCCGAATCGGTGAGCTGCACACCGATCTTGGCCAGCGGCGAACCGATCGCGCCCATGCTGAAAGGAACTACGTAAAGCGTGCGTCCCTGCATGCAGCCCTCGAACAGGTTGCGCAGCTTTGACTTCATCTCATCGGGATCCATCCAATTGTTGGTAGGACCCGCATCGCTTTTTTGATTGCTGCAGATGAACGTACGATCTTCAACGCGCGCAACGTCGCCCGGATCAGAGCGCGCGATGAAACTGCGCGGTCGTTTTTCACTGTTGAGTGGGATGAACGTCCCGGCACGGACCAGCTCGGCGCAAAGCGTTTTATATTCTTGCTCCGATCCGTCGCACCATACGATACGATCGGGGCGCACGAGCTGCGCTGTCTCCATTACCCAACGCTGCAGTCCGGTATGCTGTGCATAGCTTGGCATGACCGATGCCACGGTACGCGCGGCATGCACGCGCATTTCGCTTTCCAAGTTGACCTCCACAAGATCCCAGCTCGAGTAGGAATCTGACTGGATGTTAGCACGAACGTTCAGCGCAAAAACGGCGTGGTGCGACCTGCTAGAATCCGGTCGCGACGCGCTCAAGCGCGATATTGCCTACTCTCTTTCATGACTCCGGTATTAGCCTTCGACATCGAAACAGTGCCCGACACGAGCGGGTTGCGCCGCGTGCACGGATTGCCGCAAGAGATGAGCGATCGCGACGTGGCTGAGCTGGCATTTCAACGCCGCCGTCAGGTTTCGGGAAACGATTTTCTCGCATTGCATCTGCATCGCGTCGTCGCGATTGCATGCACGCTGCGCGACGAAAATCAATTCGCCGTGTGGTCGCTGGGTCATCGCGACGAACCCGAAGGCGATTTGCTGCGGCGGTTTTTCGATGGGCTCGAGCGCTATACGCCGCAGCTCGTCTCGTGGAACGGCGGCGGTTTCGATCTGCCGGTACTGCACTATCGTGCGCTGGTGCACGGTGTGAAGGCGCGGCGCTACTGGGATCTCGGTGATGACGACCGCGAATTCAGATTCAACAACTACATCAGTCGCTATCACATGCGTCACCTGGATCTGATGGACGTGCTCTCGTCGTATCAGCCGCGAGCAGTCGCGCCGCTCGACGATATCGCGCGCATGCTCGGTTTTCCGGGCAAGCTCGGCATGGACGGGTCCAAAGTGTGGGCGGCATTTCAAAACGGCGAGCTCGATGCAATCCGCAACTACTGCGAAACCGATGCGGTGAATACCTATCTCGTATTTCTCAGATTTCAAATGATGCGCGGCATCCTCGACGCAGACCAATACGAGCGCGAGCTCGATGTGGTGCATTCTGCGCTGTCGCGCTCCACCGCACGTCACTGGCAGCAGTTCATCGGTGCCTGGCAACGCGGCGCCCCCGCCGCATCGGACCTGTCCTCAATTGTCAGCTGACCTGCCGGTAGCGGAAGTCGTCTCCCTCGATCAGGAGGGACGCGGGATCGCGCGTGTCGGCGGCAAAGTCGTCTTCATCCAGGGCGCGCTGCCCGGTGAGACCGTGCAGTACAAGCTCGGCCGGCGCAATCCGCGTTTCGATCTCGCCAACGTTGAGCGTGTATTGCACGCAAGCAGCTTGCGCGAACCGCCGCGCTGTCCGCATTACGCGCGCTGCGGCGGCTGCAGTCTGCAGCATCTGGATCCGCGCGCACAGGTCGCGACCAAGCAGCGAGTGCTCGAAGAAGCACTGGCGCGTATCGGCAAAGTGCAGCCGGAAAGCCTGCTCGCGCCGATCCACGGAAGCTATTGGGGATATCGTCATCGTGCTCGCCTGTCAGCGAAACACGTTCCGGAAAAAGGCGGTGTGCTTGTGGGCTTTCACGAACGCCGCGTGCACCGCGTCGTCGACATGAACTCATGCGCGGTTCTGCCACTGCACATCTCGGCGCTGATTCGCCCGTTGCGCGACTTACTGACGGCATTGACTACGGCACATCGGATTCCACAAGTCGAAGTAGCGGTAGGTGCGTTCGGCGATGCATTGACGTTTCGTGTGCTCGATCCGTTGCCGCCGAGCGATCTGGCAGCATTGCGTGCGTTCGAGCTGCGCCACGCCATCGACATCTATTTACAGCCCGCCGGTGTCGACTCGGTGCACCCGCTGAACGGCAAAGCGCAGCGGCAGCTTGCCTATCGGTTGCCGGAGTTCGACATCACGATAAAATTCGAACCGTCCGACTTCACCCAGGTCAACGAAGGCACCAATCAAATGCTGGTGCGCCGCGCGATGGCGTTGCTGGAACCGCAGGCGGGCGAGCGAATCG
>JBBRGM010000424.1:0-4419 GCA_038240725.1 Burkholderiales bacterium
CATCCTTGAGTATCAGATCGAAGGCAACAGCGTGTTGCCGGCGATCGAAATCGAGCGCGCGGTATACGGGTTTCTCGGTCCAGGCAAAACGATCATCGATGTCGAAGCAGCGCGTGCAGCACTCGAACGCGCGTATCAGCAGCGCGGTTATCTCTCGGTGTTCGTCGACATCCCCGAACAGAAGGTGGACAACGGCGTAGTGCGTCTTCGCGCGAGTGAAGGCAAAGTCGAAAAGCTGCGTGTCTCGGGTAACCGCTACTACTCGCGCGGGTCTATTCGCAGCCAAGTGCCGTCGCTCGCGGTCGGAACAGTTCCGGAGTTTCCCAAAGTTCAAGAAGAGCTGGCTCGGCTCAATCGCAATGCCGACAAACGCGTGACGCCGGTATTGCGTCCGGGCACGACGCCGGGTACGGTTGAAGCGGAGCTGCAGGTCGAGGACCGCTCACCGCTGCACGGGGGCATCGAGCTGAACAATCGCAAAAGCCCCAACACCGAGCCGCTGCGGCTGCAGGGTTTTCTGCGCTACGACAACTTGTGGCAGCGCGAGCACAGCGCTGCGATCCAATATCTCACTTCGCCGCAAGATACCACGCAGGTAAAGGCGCTATCGGGCACCTACGTGCTGCCTTCGCCCTGGGACGATGACGTAATCGCGTTCTACGGCGTTCACTCCAACAGTAACGTCGCCGCGATCGGCGGCCTCACGGTTCTCGGCAAAGGCGACATCTTCGGGGCGCGCTACATCATGCCGCTGAAGGCGCTTACCGCGCTGTCGCATTCGCTGACCTGGGGCATCGACTACAAACAGTTCGATCAAAGCCTGGGATTTGCCGGCGGGGATCCGATCGTCACGCCGATCAGCTATGTCGCGTTCAGCCTGCAGTACGCCGCAACGGCGATCGGTAAACGCGGCACCACGCAGGCGACATTCAGCGCCAACTTCGCGCCGCGCGGCATCTTCGAGAATAACGACGCGGAGTTCGAGAACAATCGCTTCGGTGCGCACGCGAATTACATCTACCTGCGCGGCGAGCTGAGCCGCGAGCAAACGCTGGCGCGCGGCATGAGCTGGTATGCGCGCGTGGGCGGCCAAGTCGCAAGTCAGCCGCTGATCAACAACGAGCAGTTCGTCGCCGGCGGCGTCGACACTGTGCGCGGATATCTGGAAGCAGAACAGTCGGGCGATGAGGCGTTCTATGGACGCTTCGAGTTGCGCTCGCCGAATTTCTCCGGGGCGAAGAGCTGGTTGAACGAGTGGATCGTCCTGGCGTTTCTAGATGCGGCTTCGCTGCACATCCAGGACGCGTTGCCCGGGCAGACGGCGTCGTTCAAGCTGTCGAGCGCAGGCATCGGTTTGCATTTGAAGAAGCAGCCGCATCTGGATGCCTCGCTCGATGTGGCGGTGCCGTTCGAATCTGCGCAAGCGACGCGTGCAGGCGAACCGCGTCTGTTGTTCCGGGTCGCGTATGAATTTTAGATACACGGCCCCGCGAAGGAGCTTGCCAAGAATAGAGCGCTGGCGCCTGCGTCCGCTCGCTGCCGCAATTTCGGTTGCGCTGAATGCCGGTTATGGAGAAGCAGCGCCGCCGTTGCCCACCGGTACGTTGCCCGTGCCGCAGGCAAACTGGGTTTCCGGCGGACAGGCAACACGTGCGCAAACCGGCACTACGCTGACGATCAATCAGGCAACGCCGAAAGCAATTCTCAACTGGCAATCGTTCAATATCGCCAATGGCAGCGCAGTGAAGTTCGTGCAGCCCAACGCTGCGAGCGCAACACTGAATCGCATCGCCGACGCCAATCCTTCCGTGATTCAGGGTCAGCTCTCGGCCAATGGTCAGGTCTATTTAATCAATCAGAACGGCATCATCTTCGATCGTGGCGCGCAGTTGAACGTCGGCTCGCTGGTGGGCTCGACGTTGAACATTACCGATGAGCTGTTCAACAACGGCATCCTGACCAACTCGCAGCCCTCGCAGATCGCCGCGTTCAGCGCATTTCCGAATGGAGTGCCCAGCGGTTTTGTAGTGGTCGAGTCCGGCGCGCAGATCAACGCGGACCCCGGCGGGCGCGTGATGCTGCTGGCGCCATCGGTTAGCAACAACGGCGTTATCAGAAGCCCGGACGGGCAGACGATCCTCGCTGCCGGCGCGAAAGTCTATCTCGCTGCGAGCGCCGATCCGGGATTGCGCGGACTGCTGGTCGAAGTCGATAACGGCGGCAGTGCCGTCAATCAGAGTCTTGGCCAAATCATCGCCGAGCGCGGCAATGCGACGCTCGTGGGTTTGGCGGTCAATCAATCGGGGCGCGTGACCGCGACCACGTCGGTGAACGTGAATGGTTCGATCCGGCTGCTCGCGCGCGACACCGTCGTCGACCGGATCCTGACCGGCGGTGTGGTGGTGCCCGAAGGCAGCCACTACGGCAGCGTGACGCTCGCACCTGGAAGCATGACGCAGGTTGTGATCGACAGTGGCGATCGGCAGACGATCAAAGCCAGTCAGGCGTTCAATCGCTCGCGCATCGACATCGCCGGCAAGACGATCGAGTTGCAGAGCAATAGCACGGTGATCGCGCCGGGCGGCAACATCGCGTTGACTGCGCAGAGTGGGTTCGATTTTCAGCAGGCCGGCCAGCCGCCGGCAGCGGGCGTACGCATCTACCTCGCGGAAGGCAGCGTGATCGACGCCGCAGGTACCAGCGACGTCGAAGTCCCAGCCGAACGCAACAGCATCGCAGTCGAATTGCGCGGCAACGAGCTGCGCGATGCGCCGCTGCAACGAGACGGTTTTCTTCGTGGAAAGACGGTCTACATCGACGCGCGCAAAGGCACGCCGCTGGCCGATGTTTCCGGCTACGTAGATCAGATCGAGCGCGGCGTCGGCGAGCGCACAACGGCGGGCGGCGCGGTGAACCTCAAGTCCGAAGGCGACGTGGTGTTACACAGCGGCTCTGTCATCGATGTCTCCGGCGGCAGCACGCGCTACCTCGACGGTACGGTGCGCACCACGCGTCTGCTTTCGCAAGGGCGCGTTATCGACATCGGCGATGCGACATCCGATCGGATCTACGACGGGTTCGCCGACAGCTTCACCGTCGAGCATCAAAAGTGGGGTCTCAGCCGCACGTTCGTGAGCCCATTCGCTTCTCAGTTCACCGCCGGCTACATACAGGGCGCTAACGCCGGCAGCATCAGCATGCTTTCGTACGGTCTGGTATTGGACGGCGAGCTACGTGCGCGTACTGCTGCGGGACCGTATCAGCGCGGTGTGGGCGCGATGCCGCTGGGCGGCAAGCTCACCATCGGCGATGCAGCGCAGAGCAATGAGGCCACCGCGGATTTTCGCACGTCGAGCGTCGCATTCGTTCTGCGAACCGCAGCGCTGCCGGCCAGCTTCTGGTTCGGCGATCCGCTGCCGGCATCGTTTGCCGACCAGGTGCAATTGCCGATCTCGACCTTCGCGGGGGGTTTCAATCGCGTTGCCGTTTATAGCAATGGCGCGATCCAGGTGCCGGCTGACGCGCACATCGAGCTCGCGCCCGGTGCGGGAACCGATGGCGCAGGCAACCGCGACGGCAGCAGTTTGGCATTGCATGCGCGCAGCATCGACTTGCAGGGCTCGATTCGCGCGCCGTCCGCTGCGATTACCCTGAGCACGCATGACACGATCGGGCCGCTGGAGGATCGCAGCGCATATGGCATTTCACTCGGCGCGGGTACCCGCATCGAGGTGAACGGCCGCTGGATAAACGATTTTGCTGCGCCGTCGGTCGTTGCCGCGCAGGTGCCGCTCGCGATCGACGGCGGCTCGGTCAGCATCAATTCGGTCGCCGACCTGCGCATGCAGGCCGGCAGCGCGATCGATGTATCCGCCGGCGGACGCGTCGCCGCAGATCGCAAGCTCATCGCAGGGCACGCGGGCAGCATTGCCCTCGGCAGCGGCCGGCTGCGGCTCGGCGGCGGCGATCGCCAGCAATCGATGCTGATCCTCGATGGCGCTTTGGTCGGATACGGATTGACGCAAGGGCAGGCCAGCGCGGGCGGGACGTTGAGTCTCAGCACCAGCAGCGTATCGATCGGCGGCCGACCGGTAGATGCAACGCAGCTCGCACTAGCGCCGGGTTTCTTTTCGAGCGGCGGCTTCAGCCAGTACAACGTCAACGGACAAGACGGCGTCACATTGGCAGACGGCGTCACGCTTGCGCCGTCGATGCAGGTGCGCGTCGCCGATGCGGGCTATGTAGCAGCGCCGAGCGCGGATGCTGCAACCCGCTTCACCACAGTCGTGCAACAACCGCTGCAGGAGCGCACGGCCACCAGCGTTTCGCTCACGGCCAACAGCAAAGCATTTGGAGATGTCTCGATCGGCGAAGGCGCGGCGATCCGCGTGGAACCTACCGGCGCGATCAAACTGGTTG
>JBBRGM010000425.1:0-4354 GCA_038240725.1 Burkholderiales bacterium
TCGCGCGGGCCGCTCGTGTTCGGCCGGCCAGACGTCAACGGCGGGCGCTCGGCGGGCCGGCGCCGTACGGTGTGGTCGAACACGATTACTTTCGCGGCGCCGAGCTGACGCGTAAGCAGCTGCTCGGCTTCCGCATAGTAGACAGAGCGCACTTCGGCTTCATCGTAGAAGTCGCGCACTGCACTTCGATGCGGCACTAGCTCGAACCCGTGAACGTCGAGGGACACATTGCCCGCAAAAGACCGGGCATCGCGAATCGGAACGTCTCTGCTATCCAGGGTGCCGCTGAAGCGCGGCACGCCGACCGGCGGCTCAAAGGTATAGCTGACCGGCTTACTCGCCGACGGCGCCAGATAGTTGAGCGAAGCGACAACTGCAGGTGCGGTTCTTACTAGCTCGAGGTTTCTATGCATGGGTTTTGGTCCGATTAGTGGCGCAGGATTTATGGCGTTGTCGCATTGACATGCGAGCATCAAAGCTTGGGCTTCACGTACTCCGGAAACTGGCGATCGATTACGGCGTAGAACTCCGGCGAACGGTACGCTTGCGCAAGGTCCTGCACGAACGCCTTGTCTTTATCGCCAGTGCGAACGGTGACGACGATGATGTACGGATCGATGTTGTCTTCGACCTTCACCGCCTCGCTCAGCTTCAGTCCGGCGGCGATTGCATAATTGCCGTTGACGAACGCGTAGTCGACGTCTTCCAGCGCACGCGGCAACTGCGCCGCTTCCAAAGGCAGTACTTTTATTTTGCGGGTATTGACCGCGATGTCGCGCTCCGATACTCGCAGCGGATCCGCGCCCGGCTTCAATTGAATCCAACCGAGCCGAGCCAGCATCGCGAGCGCACGCGCCTGGTTGGTCGGATCGTTAGGCAGCGCGACCGTAGCACCCGACGCAACTTCATCGAGTCCGCGATGACGCTTGCTGTAGAGCGCCATCGGCACCGTTGGCACCTTCACCACGCCGGTGAGGTCGAGCTTGTGATCTTCGGCGAATCTTTGCAGGTAGATGCGGTTCTGAAACACGTTTGCGTCGAGACTGCCCTCGGCCAGCGCCAAATTCGGCTGCACGTAGTCATGAAACTCGACGATCCGCACGCGATAGCCGCGCTTCTCCAGAATCGGTTTGATACCGAATTTGATCTGATCTGCATAAGGACCTGCCGTCGCGCCGAGTACGATGGCGCGCGGGTCGGCGGCGGATACGCGCGTCAGTCCGAATACGCAGCTCAGGCAAACGAACAGTGCGGCGGCAGCAGTAATGAATCGCTTGAACATATAGATCTACAGAAAGACAGGCGGGCTTTCGCCCGCCCGAAATAGCCGCAATTGCGGCAGGGAGTAGAACTTGAGTCACGATGGTGGGCGATCGCTGTCGAAGGCAGGAGAAGTGCCGCGCAGCGAATGTCTTGAACAACTGGGGGTCATTGCGTCGCGCCGACAGCGTCGGTTAGATCCCAACATCGCAATCGACGATAGCGCGCCGCAGCGATCTCAACAACGAACTTCGCGTTATGCAATTAGAAGCGCGTGGAATATGCGGGCCGTTCGTCGCGCAGCTTATATCCTTATGAATCGAACTTCGTTAGGCCGCGGCCGGACGCGTGCTAATTTGCACGGCTATGCGATCTACCAGTTGGCCAAGACCTCGGATTTCGGCACAGCGCGGATTCGCGCCTGTGCGCCCGCTTTATCGCAATGCCCGATGTTATTCGCCGCGTTGCCGATGGGTGTAATCCACCTAGGCGCGCAACGTGGCGAACGTGCATCTCTCCTTGTTCCTAATTTCCTCAAACGGCTAATTGACCGTACGTGATGCGTGCCGACCGGCCGCATCGAAACATAACCTGCACACCGAACTGGGCATCACGTGCAAACAAACTCGGAGATCCAATGGAAACCAATGAACATATCAATGCCACGCGGCGCAACTTTGTCGGTGGCGTAGCAGGCGCCGTCGCAGCTTCCGCTGCGGGCTTGGCCAGCAACGCGCAAGCCGCGGAAGACAAAAATGCTGCAAACGCCAAACTGGGTGGCGTACACGCCATCCCAGAATTGGCGCCGCAGTGGCAGGCGCTCGATCTGGCAAAGATTCTGAAGTACCCGGCCGCGTTTCTATCGGTCAGCCAGAACAACAGTTTGTACCTGCCGACCGGCGCGCAAGCATCGGAGCGCCATTGGGAGCGAGGCAGTCTGCCGGCAACTGTGAAGGCGGCGCAGGCCGCGCGTGCTGCGGGTAACTTCAAAACGTTTGCGTGGGTCGGCTACGAAGTGTTTCGCGAGCACTATCCGCAAAGCGAGTTCGATCGCGCGCAGTATGCGAGCTGGATCTCCGGCCTGGAAGGTTGGCCCGATCAAAAGAAAGCAGCAGATAACGATCTCGTCGCCGAGCTTCGTGCGCTAGTGCGCCCCGGCGATCTAGAGTTCAGCGAGCAGGCGCTGCAAACGGCATTCGTCGGCACGACTTTGCCGCTGGATCTTTCGCGCAAAGGTATCAAGACGATCGTGCTGACCGGCATTCACGCCGACTGGTGCATCGAAGGCAATGCGCGCGCGGCTCGCGATAACGGCTATCTGCCGATCGTGATCGGCGATGCGACGGCATGCCAGCGTCCAGAAGATGAAGCTGCGGCATTCCGACGCATCAACAACTTCTTCGCGCCGGTGATTTCTTCCGAGACGTTCGTGAAGTTACTGAAGGCATAAGCGCTTTCACTTCCATCGTCGCAGCGGGAACGGCGTCGGCCGCTCCCGCTGCGACACATTGTGTCGCACGTGCATCGAGCGGGACTGAATGAAACTTCGCTACCGAATCCAGCTCGCCTTCGTTGCTGCGCTCGCTATCTTTTTGGCGGGCGTGCAGCAGGCCGCATACGCGGAGGACGCCCTGCCGGAAATTCGGCTCGACTACGCCTATTATTCACCGCTCAGCCTCGTGGTGCGGCGGTTCGGCTGGCTCGAGCAGGAATTCGCGCCGAGCAAAACGCAGATACGCTGGGTTCTTAGTCAAGGCAGCAATCGCGCACTCGAATATTTGAACAGCGGCGCGATCGATTTCGGCAGTACGGCGGGCCTCGCAGCGTTGTTGAGCCGCGCCAACGGCAATCCTATCAAAGCGGTGTACGTGTATTCGCGGCCCGAGTGGACTGCACTGGTCGTGGCGAAAGGATCGCCGATCAAGTCGGTCGCAGATTTGCGCGGCAAAACGATCGCGGCTACAAAAGGCACCGACCCGTTTCTTTTTCTGCTGCGTAGCCTGCACCAGTTCGGTCTGCGCCGCGCCGACGTCAACATCGTTCATTTGCAGCATCCCGATGGCCGAGTTGCGCTGGAGCAGCACACGGTCGACGCGTGGGCCGGGCTCGATCCGCACATGGCGGCGAGCGAGATCGAAGCAGGGTCGACCCTGCTCTATCGTAACGTCGACTTCAACACGTACGGATTTTTGAACGTGAGCGAAAAGTTCGTGAAGACGCATCCCGATGCACTGCGCCGCGTGCTCGCCGCCTACGAGCGCGGCCGACGCTGGACGATTGCGCATCCCGAAGAGGCTGCGAAGATCCTCTCGGAGGAAGCGCGGTTGTCGCTTGCCGTCGCGCAGCGGCAACTGCAGCGTACCGATTTTTCGAATCCGATTCCCGGCAAAACGCACGTGCAGGCATTGCGCGATGCTGCACCGATCCTGCTCGATGAGGGGTTGGTGCGGAAGGACACGGATCTCAACGCAGTGATCGCCGCGCTGGTCGACTCCACCACCGCGACGACGATCGCCAAGAATCCCTGACTTGAGATGGAGCATCTGCTACTCGCCGCAGAGGAGATAACGGACGATACAGCTCAGGTCGTATCCGCTGCACCACGCGCGCGGCGAGTCCCGCGTGCGGTTGGGCTTGCGTTACCTGCCGCGATACTTGTGCTCCTGGAGATCGCCGCACGCACCGGTCTGGTGGAGGCGCGGCTCATGCCGCCGCCGAGCGCGGTCGCCGCGACCTTGTATGAGCTCGCCGGCCATGGTTTGCTGCAACACATCGGCGTTAGCGTGGCCCGCGTCGTTTCAGGTTTTGCCATTGGCGCGACTCTCGGCGCCGCATGCGGAATTGCAATCGGCTTGAGCCGGCGTCTCGAAGCAGCCGTCGATCCGACGTTTCAAGCGCTGCGTGCAATTCCGAGTCTTGCCTGGGTGCCGCTACTGTTGTTGTGGCTCGGCATCGGCGAGACACCGAAGATCAGCTTGATCGCGCTCGGCGCGTTTTTCCCGGTGTACTTGAATGCGCTGTCCGGAATTCAAAACGTCGACGCAAAACTGGTCGAGCTCGGACGCAGCTTCGGGCTATCGAATGCAGCGATGAT
>JBBRGM010000426.1:0-4350 GCA_038240725.1 Burkholderiales bacterium
GATTGAACGTAGCTGCAACAATGGCGATGACCGCAACGATGAGTATGATCAGTCCGACCAGTGCATACAGCGCGTATTTGAGAGCTTTCATGGCATTCGAATAAGGAAGGATATTGCGTGTATTGCAAGCACCGATGCGACCTATGCGCGATCACTCTGGGATCGAATGTTCGGAACGTGCCACTCAATCCTCGCCATTCGATCGGCCTCGCCGTCCGGCGCATGTTGCTCAGTGATTGCTGGAGCGGGCGATGGGGATCGAACCCACGTCTAAAGCTTGGGAAGCTTTCGTTCTACCATTGAACTACGCCCGCCGACCGTGGCGATTCTAGCCCTTGCCGGCGGCGGCTAGCAAATACGCTTCGCGCGGATAGTTTTAGACGCGTGCCACTAGCAGTCCCCGCCACGATTTCGCTACAGCTCGTACCCGCTGTATACAGAGCACGCCGGCTCGACAAGGTTCATTTAGGCTGCGGCTTCCACTGCTTCGCCATATCCTTGGCCTTGGCCACTTGCTCTGGCGTCATGCGCCGTTCCAATTTGCCCAGATCTTCTTTGGTGTAAACCGAATCGCGC
Source organism: Burkholderiales bacterium (assembly GCA_038240725.1). GTDB lineage: Bacteria > Pseudomonadota > Gammaproteobacteria > Burkholderiales > SHXO01 > SHXO01. Next base: position 577 of record JBBRGM010000426.1, read on the forward strand.
GACATCGATGAACCGGCTGCCGATAGGCTCAACCACATGAAGGCGTCGGGCAGGCTGCGCGCGACGCCATCGCCTGCCTCATACATTTTGCCCAGATAATATTGCGAGCGCGGATCGCCTTGTACCGCGGCCTTGCGGAACCAATTCGCTGCGACAGTCTGATCCTTCGCTGTGCCGTAGCCGTAATGGCTCATCAAGCCCATGTAATGTTGCGCATCGGCGCTACCCTGATCGGCAAGCGGTTTGAGCTCTGCTACCGCTTTGGCATAATCGCTGCCGGTGTAGGCAGCTACGCCTTCATCGAAGTCCGCGTTGGCCAGCAGCGGTAGAATCAGTGCGAGTCCTGCCAGAAACTGCTTATACACACCCACCTCCGTTTTATCGCGGCTCGAGCTTCCAGCCGATGGGCTCGATTGTATCGTTCAATGGCCGGCGCGATATCGACGTGCGCAGCCACCACCGATTTAGCTTTCAGATCAATCCGGCAGCGATGTTGATGGTCAACGCAAGCAAGGTCGTGTTGAAGAAAAACGCGATGACGCCATGCACCAACACCAGTCGACGCATCGGGCTCGAGCTGACGACTACATCGGACGTCTGCGCGGTCATTCCGAGCACGAACGCGAAATACAGAAAATCGACGTAGTCCGGTTCCTTGTTGCCGGGGAACTCCAAGCACACGCCGTCGTCGCCATCCTGCGCGTAGAACGCGTGCGCATAGTGCAGAGCAAATGTGGTGTGTACGATGCACCAGGAGATAATGATCGTGACCGCCGCCAAGGCGAGTTGCGAACCATGAATATGTCGTTCGACCTCTTTCGCGCCCATCAGCTCGATCAGAATCGCGGCCAGACTCGCTACCGACGAAATGATCGTGAGTACCAGTACTGCCACAGCGCCGTCGTCCTGCTGATCCGCCTTCGCACGGATGCCTTTGACGTTCGCTTTCAGCATCATTTTCCAGGCGAACAACAAGTAAAGGCTGGCGCCGACATCCCAGGCGATCAACGCACGTACGGCGCCGGAGAAATTTCCCGGCAGCAATACTGCAAGCGCGAGCCCGACAAAGCTAGCCGTCGCGAGCCGCGGCCGCAAGCGGATGTGGCGGATCACTGCGCTGAACATTCGACTCGTCTCCAAGGGGATCTGCTCGGCCACGGAACGACGCGAGCAGTCAGGCGTTGCGCTAGGTACGCAGGATGAGCATCAGAAACGCGAAAAACAGAATCACGTGCACAGCGCCTTGCAGGATGTTGGTGCGGCCGCTGGCGAAGGTGACCACGCTGAGCAGCAAGGCGAGCAGCAGCATCGTCTGATCTGCGCCCTCTACGCCCAGCACCACGGTTCGGTTCGTGATCAGCCCGACTACGAGCACCGCAGGAATGGTCAGCGCAAGCGTCGACAGTGCCGACCCCAGCAGGATATTCACCGCGCGCTGCATTTCGTTCGCCATCGCCGCACGAATCCCGGCGATGCCTTCCGGAGCCAGCACCAGAATCGCCACGATTAGACCGCCCAGTGCCGGCGGCGCGTGCCGACGTTCGAGTCCCAGATCGAGCAACGTGGCGAGTTTCTCTGCCAGAAAAATGACCAGCACCAGATAGCCGATCAAGAATGCGGAATGGAATAGCACGCTGTGGTGGCCGTTCTGCGCACTGGCGGCGGACTTGAAGCCTGGATCGGTCGCCGTGCCCTCGGAGGACACGAAATAGTTTCGATGCCGCGTGGTCTGGATCAGCAGGAACAGTAGATATAAGCCGACCGCTACGACGATCAGAAACACTTCCAGCGGCAGCGCGAAGACTGGGCGACCGGCTTTTGCTTCCGTGTAGTTGGGCATCACTAGACCCAGTACCGCCAGAGTGATGGTGACGCTGAGAAACGCGTTGGTGCCCTGCAAGTTGTACTGCTGCTCTCGGTGCTTCAAGCCGCCCATCAGCAGCGCCAGCCCGAGCAGGCCGGTAAACACGATCATGACCACGGAGAACATGGTGTCGCGCGCCAGGGTCGGATTGTTCTCGCCTTTGAGCATCACCATGACGACCGTGAAGATCTCGACGCTGATAACCGAAAGCGTGAGGATCAGAGTGCCGTAAGGTTCGCCGAGGTACGACGACAGATTTTCCGCGTGGCGCACCACCGCGCGCGACGCCACGAGAATCAGCACAAACAAGCCGATGAACGCGAGCATCGAGACCGGCGGCGTCGAAAGATCGCTCAGCCAGGCATCGCCGACTACGAGAAAGCCGAGCACGACCGCTAGCGCAAGAAAGAACAAAGCCTCGGTCTTTGCGAGGTGTGCGAGGGCGGCGGATACGCCTCGCTTTCCCGCGCTCGGAACGATGGGCCCGACCGTGTCCGCCGATTGATCGTTCATGAGGCCGATGCGAGCAGCGTCGCGGCTACAGCTACGTATACCGCGAGCTGCCTGAACAGATCAGTAGCGTGCATCTTCGGGCTTCCCGCCTTGCGGCCAGTCGTAGTCTTTACCGGCGAAATCGGGACGCGCTTGCTGGGTGAAATAGGCCGCGACGTCGAACGCTTCCTGATCGGTGAGCGTGCCACCCTGGCCGAGCGGCATGTTGGACTTGACGAACGCCGCCGCTGTGTTCAACCGCGCCATGCCGGCACCGATGTTGAACGAGCGGGCGCCCCAGAGCGGCGGAAACAACGTCTCTCCGTGTTCGCCATACGCACCCTGACCGTCTGTGCCATGGCACACGGCGCATTTTTCAGCGTAGATACGCTTGCCATTCGCGATGTCTGCAGGGTGCGGGCTGACGATGCGTTTGAAGCCGCGTCCCGTTCCGTTTTGTCCGGTCGGCACGTTGCGCGAGATCCATTGCATGTACGCCTGAATGTTGCGCATTTCGGCACCGTCGAGCGGCAGCCTGCGCCCGTTCAACGATCGCTCGAAGCAATCGTTGATGCGATCTGCCAGCAGATTGACTCGGGCGTTGCGGCTGCGATATTCCGGAAAGACGCCCCAGATGCCGACCCAGGGGGACGCATTCGGCGTGCGGCCGCCGTCGAGATGGCAGCTCGTGCAGTTCAACGCGCTGCCCGCATAACCCGCTGCGTATTTCGGGCTCTGCGTCACAATCAGCCAGCCGGCTTTCACGGCGTTGCCGAACGGCCCATCGGGAATCCCTTCCGGCGCAGACCAGGTAGGGGGCGTGGCCGTTTGCGCAAGCGCCGACGGCAACACACCAACCAGCAATGCCGTGCACAGGATAGATGCTCGATTCGCCATCCAATTCATCGGGCGGGGGGCCACGGTTATTAGCAGCACCATACCGTTACTGTCCGCACGGTTGTCGTCCGCACGGGTTACCCGTTCGATCCGTGGCGCACGACCGCGGCGTCGCAGGCAGCGTGCTAATATTCTCGTCATCTTTAGTCAACTCCTGTTATCGCGTGATCGGCCTCACAATCAACGGCGAACCGCGCAGCTTCCACGCCCCGCTCACTGTGTCGCAACTGATCGAACAGCTGGATCTGAGCGGCAAGCGCATCGCGCTCGAACGCAATGGCGACATTGTTCCGCGTGGACGCTTTGCAGAACAACCGCTGCACGACGGCGACCGGCTGGAGATCGTCGTTGCGGTCGGCGGCGGCTGACCGCATAACCGCGGACGTATCGACCGGCATCACGCGAGCTTACCTGGGCCACCTTATGGATCAATTCGTCATCGCAGGCAAGCCCTACGGCTCCCGCCTGCTGGTTGGAACCGGAAAATACCTGGACTTCGCGCAGACGCGCGCTGCCATCGA
>JBBRGM010000427.1:0-4325 GCA_038240725.1 Burkholderiales bacterium
CCCCATCGCCAACTTCTCGATCTCGGTGCCGGCGGAAGACGGCCAGATGCGTTTCTGGCGCAACACCACGGTGGCGACGCAAAGCGCGGGACAAAGCGCAACACTTGCGCCCAACTCGCTGGGCTATGAGTGGGACGAAGACTTAGACAACGGTGCCCGCCCGAACGGCATCGTGCGCTTATCTACCACGACAAAATCGGTGCCGGATCATCTCGTCGATCCGGACATCGGTAATCATTATGACGCCGGCGTTGCAACTCATCACATGACATTGCATCGCGTGCCAAGTGGTGCGCTGGTGTTCGGCGCGGGCACCGTGCAGTGGTCGTGGGGTCTCGAAGGTAGCCCTGATGGCACGGCACCCGTCGATGTCCGGATGCAGCAAGCTACGGTGAACCTATTTGCCGATATGGGTATACAGCCGACGACGCTGATCGCCGGCCTTGTAGCAGCGACGCCATCGACCGATTCGACGCCGCCCGTTTCGGACATTAGTTCTCCCCAGACTGGCACAAGCATGCCGGCGGACAGCTTCGTAAACGTCATCGGCACTGCCGTCGACAGCGGCGGCGGTGTGGTAGGTGGCGTAGAAGTGTCCACGGATGGCGGCACGAGCTGGCATCCGACCAGCAGTGGCCGTGGCAGCTGGATGTATCAGTGGCAACCCCTGATACCCGGCAATTACACTCTGCTGACCCGAGCGGCGGATGACAGTGCCAACCTGGGCGCCCCCTCCAGTCCGATATCGGTGACCGTGACACCGCGCAATTGCCCTTGTTCCATCTGGCCACCTAACGCTGTTCCGGCCGTGACCGCCGACGCGGACACACACGCAATCGAAATCGGGGTCAAGTTCTACGCGGATGCCGACGGTACCATTAGTGGCGTGCGCTACTATAAGTCGGCTACCAACACCGGAGCGCATGTGGGTAGCTTGTGGACCGCGAATGGTCAGCTGCTCGCACAGGCAACGTTCGGCAGCGAATCCGCATCCGGCTGGCAGCAGGTGAACTTCGCGACCCCCGTGAATATCACAGCCGGCACGCATTACGTGGTGTCTTATCACACTAACGTCGGACACTATGCGGGCGACGGTTACTACTTCTTCAATAGCGGATTCGATAATCCACCGCTGCACGCGTTGAAGAACGGCGTCGACGGCGGCAACGGTGTTTTTCTCAACACTGCGAACAGCGCGTTCCCAACGCAGACCTTCAAGGCGACCAATTACTGGGTGGACGCGGTGTTCAACGCCGCCGGGGCCGACACCGTCGCGCCTAGCGTCACCTCACGCACACCGACGCTCAATGCGAGTGGAGTGGCGCTCAACACAGCGGTTAGCGCAGCCTTCAGCGAAGCGGTACAGCAGGCCAGCATCGTATTCACATTGAAGAATTCTGCGAACGCGACTGTGCCGGCCACTCTCAGCTACAACGGCACCACGTTTACCGCAACGCTGACGCCCAGCGCGGCGTTGGCTGCGTCGAACGTTTATACCGCGACGGTAAGCGGCGCGAAGGACACCGCTGGCAATACGATGGCTTTGGTTTCCTGGTCATTCACTACCGGTACTGGACAAGCGACGTGTCCTTGCACGATCTGGCCCACGACAGCCGTGCCGATAATATCCGCAAGTAACGATGCGACTAAAACGATCGAGGTGGGCGTCAAGTTTCGCGCTGATTCAAGCGGATTTATCACTGCAATTCGCTACTACAAATCGAGCGGCAACACCGGCACGCACGTCGGCAGCCTATGGAGTTCTACGGGGGCGTTGCTTGGGCGCGCCACCTTCGCCGGGGAGAGTGCCACTGGATGGCAACAGGTTACGTTGACGCCGGCTGTTGCGGTTGCCGCTGGCACCACCTATGTCGCGTCCTACCACACCAACACGGGAAACTACGCCGGCGATAACAACTTCTTTGCTAGCACTGGTGTCGACAATGCTCCGTTGCATGCGCTGAAGAGCGGCATCGATGGTGCCAACGGCGTCTACATCTACAACGCTAACCCGACGTTTCCAACCAGCAGCTTCCGGTCGACCAACTACTGGGTCGATGTGGTGTTCGCTACCAGTTCTGGAGATACCACCGCGCCGACGGTGACGACGCGCTCTCCGGCGGCCAACGCCAATGGTGTGGGCTCGACTAGTCCGATTACTGCCACATTCAGCGAAGCTGTGCAGCAACCGACGATCCTCTTTACGCTAAAGGATGCAGCCAACGCCACGGTGCCCACCACGTTGAGCTACAACAGCAGCACCTTTACCGCCACGCTACAGCCAAGCACAGCGCTTGCGCCTTCGACCACTTATACCGCGACGCTGAGCGGCGCCAAAGATGCAGCCGGCAACACGATGGCCACGGACTCATGGTCATTTACAACCGGGACGATACAGGCCAACTGTCCGTGCACGATCTGGCCTGCCACTGCCGTACCCACCGTCGCAGCAGATGCCGATACTAGATCGATCGAAGTGGGCGTTAAGTTCCGCGTCGACGTGAATGGCTTCATCACTGGGCTGAGGTACTACAAGTCGAGCACCAATACCGGCGCGCATGTGGGGACCCTGTGGAGTTCTACGGGCACTGCGCTCGCGCAGGCCACCTTCACGGGCGAGACCGTTTCCGGCTGGCAGCAAGTAAATTTCAGCGCGCCCGTTGCAGTCACCGCAGGCACTACCTACGTGGCCTCCTATCACGCCAGCAATGGTCATTACGCCGGCGATACGAACTTCTTCGCGACCGCTGGTGTAGACAACGGACCGATACACGCGCTGCGCAATGGCGTCGATGGTGCCAACGGCGTCTATATCTACAACGCTATTCCCACGTTCCCGACCCAGACGTTTCAGTCCACCAATTACTGGGTAGACGTGGTATTCACCACCACCGCTTCTAGCAGCACCACAATTTGGTCTCCCTCCGCGACGCCGATCGTAGCAGCCGACGCCGATATCAGATCGATTGAAGTGGGCGTTAAGTTCCGCTCCGATGTCAACGGTCGGATCACCGGGATTCGCTTTTATAAATCGAGCACTAACACGGGTACCCATCAAGGCAGCCTGTGGAAGAGCGATGGGACCTTGCTCGCCCAAGCGACATTCACCAGTGAGACTGCTTCCGGTTGGCAGCAGGTGAACTTTACCAACCCGGTACAGATTGTCGCGGGCACAACCTACATCGCTTCTTATCACGCGCCTGGTGGCCACTACGCCGGTGATACCAATTATTTCGCCAACGCTGGCGTGGATAACGGAGCGCTGCACGCGCTCAAGAATGGCGCGGACGGGGCCAATGGCGTGTACATCTACAGCGCTACCAGCACGCTCCCGACCAATACATTTCAAGCAACCAACTATTGGGTGGACGTCGTATTCGTCTCACCATGAGCCAGAGGTCTTGGAAGCCCCGCCATCACCAAGTCTGATATGGGGCGGCAGCGAAAGAAGTTAACGTCTAAATCGGAGACCTAGAATGAGAAGAATGCTTATAGCATCGATGTTGTTAGCTTGGACTGTGCCGGCATTAGCTGAGGTGGTTGACTTTAAGCCAGCCGATAATTGGGTGTCGGCACCCGATGATGGATCCGGTGGCCCACTCGTGCTGATATGGGCGCACCCGCGCGGCTTGGGACAAAGCGGCACGCAATTTTTCTCGCCCGTTGAAGTATCAACTTCCGTCTTCTCAGTGATACCGGACGAGCTACCCTCCCTTCAAGTCACCGCGATCCCCGAGCCGAGCGCGTTTGCGTGGATCTTTTCGGCACTGGCGATATACGGGATTGCAGGACTGCGAAAGAAAGCGAGCGCTGGTGAGTCGAATCACGCGATCGGCTAAATCGCTTTAGCGGTTGGGCACTGTTTGCTGTAGACGGCGTGCCGCCTGCACCTGCGGAGTGACCGGTATCGATGTTTAATTGCACGATATCAACTGCACGCCTGATTGCCTTATACCGCGGAGGAGAGCCGCGATGGATGACCTCAAAACGACCGTATACATGCTCACCGCGATCACGTGCTGCTTCGTGACCCTGATGCCGCTCACCGTGTCCGACTAGCACAGGCGCCGCGCCGGCCTGCGACAAACGCGAGCCCTGCTGAGTCACGTCCGACAGCGGCGATTCCAAGCTGTATGCGGTGGTTACAGCTCTCAAAAGCTAAACCTATGAGCCGTGTGACAGGCTCATCCGCGCTACGACATCTGCGCTTTTGATTAATCAGTCGGCGATTAATTAAGACGCACTAGTGTGCTGTCCCATTAATATCTTGATGAATTCAGGCGCTCAGACACGGTTGAACCAGAGGCTACGCATCGACACCATTG
>JBBRGM010000428.1:0-4320 GCA_038240725.1 Burkholderiales bacterium
CAGGGGCGCCTGGTCGCGACCGATGTCAGAGGCGTCGTGATCAAAGGGTCCGGGCATTGGCTGATGGAAGAAGCGCCGCAGCAGGTGATACCGCAGCTGGTCGATTTCATCAACGCCGCGCCGCAGAAAAGCGCAGCAGCTTCGGCGCCGATTCGAAATTGAAATTGCGCGTGCGAATCCATTCGCGTCGGCAACCGGCAACCTCGGTAGGCATTCTGCAGTTTGCTGACGATCAGCCGCAACGGCTTCACCAATCAAACAGCGGGACTGGGAAATTAGAGTGACGAAGAACCTTGCAGGCAAGGTCGCGCTGGTAACGGGGGGATCGCGCGGCATCGGCGCTGCTACAGCGCTTGCATTGGCCGATGAAGGCGCGGACGTCGCAATCAGCTTCGCGAAATCCGCCGATAAAGCCGACGAGGTCGTTGCGATGCTGGAGAAAAAAGGCATCCGTGCGGCTTCGTTCAAAGCGGACCAGGCCGATCCTGCGCAAGTGAAAGAGCTGGTGGATGCGGTGATCGAACGCTTCGGCCGGTTCGACATCCTGATCAACAACGCAGGTGTTCTGACTTTGGGCCCCGTCGACAACGGCAAGAGTCATCTAGCTGCGCTGGCGCGACAACATGCAATCAACTTCGGCGGCGTCGTCGCGGCAATCCGCGCAGCCGTCGATGTAATGTCCGATGGCGGCCGCATCGTTACCATCGGCTGCGGTATCAACACGCACGTAGGCGTACCCGGCCTGGCAGACTACACGGCAACCAAATCCGCGGTGATCGGTTATAGCAAAGGCGCTGCGCGCGAGCTCGCGGCACGCAACATCACGATCAATGTCGTGCAGCGCGGCTTCGTCGACACCGATCTCAATTCCGTCAACAAAGATTACGGCCCGGCTTTTAAAGCGACGACTGCATTCGGCCGCTACGCACGGCCGGAGGAAATCGCCGCGGCCATCGTTTTTCTCGCCAGCCCGCAGGCATCGTTCATTACCGGAGCGGTATTGAACGTCGACGGTGGTTACGGAATTTAAGACCTGCCGTGATCGCCCGTTGCCTCGCCTAATCCCGAATGCTGCCGGACCTTCAAGGGGCCATTCCTCCGGCCGGTGTGTCCACCTGAACGTGGCATTGCTCCGATCCAGCCTGAGGTTGCAAGCAAACACACATTGCTTATTTGGCGATCGGTAATCGATCGGTAAGTCGGTTGGGCCTACCATCAACTCGTTTAAGGTCAGCTCGGTCAGTGATTGTCACCGCAACGGTAGTGTATTGCCTCGGCGCTCGCACCGACATCCCGCCACCCTTTTAGCGATGAACCCAACGCCGGAATGCGCCCTTGAGTTTGGTCAACATCGAGAACACGAAATGGCTGGTCACCACATTGGCGATCCCGTTGTCGCTTTTCATCGTCTCTCATTACTACCAAGCGGCTCAAGAAGAAGCGGCCCGGCTCCATGAGGCAGCGCAAACCAAACGCCAGTTCAACGAAGCGCGTTTGCAACTCTATACTGAGCTGTTGAGCAAGCGCGAAGAGGCGGACACCGCGGTGCGTCGTGGCATATTCGATAAGGTACTGGAAAGGTACTTGAAGCCAGGCGGCCAAGAACCGCAAGCGAAGATTGTCGCACTCGACCTTCTCGCGCGAAACTTCTACGATTCGCTCGATCTGAGCCCGCTATTCTTGCAGCTCGATCAGGAAGTGCAGCACGCCCCTCGACACAAACAGAAAGCACTTTCCGCCCAGCTTCAACGCATTGCCAATGGTGTACAGGACCGGCAGATATCTGCGCTTTTGGTGGGCAGCGGCCGCGAGGGACAAGCAACGATGGAGAAGAACCTGCAGTTTGACCCTAATGGCAAACTGAAGGAAGCAGCGGTTGTCGATAAGGAGCTGGGTTTCCCCAGCCCGGACGGGCGAGCGAACGGCGCTCCGCAGACGCGTCACCTGAAGCTTTCGGTAGTGGATCATGATCCCGCGCGCCGCCGCGTTTGGGTGGTCGTTATAGCGAACGGCAAGCACGGCGAAAAGGATCAACAGTGGGGATTCTGGATCGACGCGTTTGACTTCCCAATCGAGCGCATATCTCGGACCGAGCGTTTCAGCGTGCTGATGCAGCGATATGAACCGCCCTACGCTAGCGTGCGGCTCGTCTACTTCCCGAGCGCACGGATCGGGGTGAAGGACAAACCGTTCATCGACGATGTTCTCTCCGAACTGCTGGAGAACAAATGATGCTGCATATCCTTGTTCGCAACCCCCTGTATCGGCACGCTCGCGGCTTATCGGCGAAATTAGCCGTCTTCGCACTGATGATCGGCTTTGCTGCCGTGGGGTTCGATGCCGCAATGGCCAGCCAGCCGGCGTCGGACACACGGCCTCCGAAGACGGCAAAGGAGGGCACTACACAACTGACGATCGAAGTCTTCTCTTTCGATCGCAAAGCTATCGAACCGCGACCGGTTGCCAAGGCGCTGGTGGGCATAGAAGGCAGTGAAACACAGCTAACGACGGATGAAGCGGGACGCGTAAGCCTGTTAGTCACAACCAAGAAGCCCACCCTACTGGTAGTGGTGGAAGGCGACTTGTGTAAGTTGCCGGACCTTGCTGTCACTTCGCCGCAACAGACGATGAGAGTGTTGATAGATGTATCCGACAGGCCGCACTTGCAGTGTCAGCTGAGGTAGTTGGCAAGCATACGGTTAGTTGGTATGCGCTCGGGTAAGAACATGAGTTTTGAATGGTTGCTCACGCTCAATCATTGATTCATCCGCACGCCCGCAAGCGTCTTGCATCACCGGTGCCGTATTGATCGTCGAGGCCGCTGGAGGCGTGAATCGACTCGGCGACGCGTATTTCTACGGCTATTGCAAAGCCTTCAGCAGCGATTGCGCCGCTTGCAGATCCGCCGTCGTAAAGCCTTCGCTAAAACGGTTGAACACCGACTCGAGCTGCTCGCGCGCTTGAGCGTCGCGGCCCTGCTTGCTCCACAGCATCGCAAGGCTCGTCGCGCAGCGCAAGTCCCACGACAGCGCGCCCTGCCGCTGCGCCCAGCCGAGGCCGCGCAGAAAATGCGCTTCTGCCAATGCGACAGCATCTGCGGCACCGTGCAAAAGCGTGAGCTGACCTTTGATCCGCAGCAGCTCTGCCATGCACCAGTGCTCCTCAAAGCGCTCGGATCGCTCGATCGCCTCGTCGATTGCCTGCAATCCTTCGACGACCAGTCCCGCTTCGCCGAGCGCATGCGCGAGCTCGCCGAGAAACGCAGGATAGCGCGGTGCGAATCCGTTTTGCCGCAACCGATCGACTGCGTTCCGCATGACTTGCAAACCGGCGTCGACGTCGCCGCGTTTGACGCGCAGCGCACCTTCGAAGCAGCAGCCCCACGCATGCCAGATCGTCACGCCGTGACGCGACGAATGATAAAGCAGCGTCGTCACGAACCTGCCCAACGCTTCCAGATCGCCCGCTTCCATCGCGACTGCACATGCTTTCGCCAACGCGTTACATAACGATAGTGCGTGATCGGCGGCAAGCGCCTCGCTGATATTCGTTTCGACCAAACGCATGGCCTGGTCTGGAAAGCCCTGCAGCCATAAGATCTCCGCAACAATCGCGCGCGCGCCGCCGCGCTGATCGAGCAGAAACCGAATCATGTGCGAACGCTGCGCCGGCGCTGCGTAGTGATTGAGCATGCGCTCGAAGTGCACGCGCGAGTTGGTCGTGTCGCCCAGGTAATGCAGCGCGAGTCCGATCATGCGCTCGCCGATCGGGAGATCGACCGGATCGGTGGACTTGATCGCGATGCGGGAGAACTCTTCGGCGAGCGTGAGTGCTTCGCGATAGGCGCCGTTGTTCACGCGATCGACGCATAAACCCCAAAGCGCGCGCAGTTGATAGTCCGTGTCGTCGCGAGCTCGCGCGATCTCCAACGCAGTGCTCAGCGCTGCGCGCGTTTCGTGCACGGTGACTTTGGTGCACATCAGCGCCAAGCCAAGTGCCGCGTAGAGCTGCATGCTTCGCTGCGTGCCCTGACTTGCTTCGGCGCCGAGGCTCGTGATCGCGCGCTCGACGCGGCCGCGGCATTCATCCATCAACGACATCTGAATCCAGAGCGGCACTGCTGCGATGGTCAATGCTATTGCAATCTCGGTGTCGCCTTCTGCGGAAAAGGCCCAATCCAGCGATGCACGCAAGTTGTGAATCGGGCGGCCGTAATCTGCGAGCCAATCGGGCACCGGCCGCGTCTTCCACTCGTCCGCTGCCCGTTCGAAGACATCGCGCTGATAGTCTGCATGCCGCCGCGAGAACGAATAGAGCTCG
>JBBRGM010000429.1:0-4320 GCA_038240725.1 Burkholderiales bacterium
AATATCAGCCAAGATGAGGCCGGACTGCGCAAGCTCTTCCTGCAGTTTTCGTTTCCGGGCGGCATCCCCAGCCACGCGTCGCCGGAGACGCCCGGCTCGATCCATGAGGGCGGCGAGTTGGGCTATTCCCTCAGCCATTCGTTCGGCGCGGTGTTCGACAATCCGGATCTCATCGTCGGCTGCGTGGTCGGCGACGGCGAGGCAGAGACCGGTCCTCTGGCGACCGCATGGCACTCCAACAAGTTTCTGAACGCAGTCACCGACGGCGCGGTTCTGCCCATTCTGCATCTCAACGGCTACAAGATCGCCAACCCGACCCTTCTCGCCCGTATCACTCGCGAAGAGCTGGAGCAGCTATTTCACGGCTACGGATGGACGCCCTACTTCGTCGAGGGCCACGATCCGGCGCTAATGCACGAAGCCATGGCCGCGACCCTCGACAAAGCGGTGGAGCAGATCAAGGCAATTCAGCAGGAGGCCCGGCTGAACGGCGACACCACGCGGCCGCGCTGGCCGATGATCGTCCTCAGCTCCCCAAAAGGCTGGACGGGACCGAAAGTCGTTGACGGGGTGCAGATCGAAGGCACGTTCCGCTCCCATCAGGTGCCGCTCTCCGATCCTGCCAGCCATCCCGAGCACCTTAAGTTGCTCGAAGACTGGCTGCGCAGCTACCGGCCCGAGGAGCTGTTCGATGCGGAGGGACGGCTGCTGCCGGAACTCGCCGCTCTCGCACCACGGGGGGCACGCCGCATGGGCGCGAACCCCCACGCCAACGGCGGCCTGCTGCTCCGCGATCTGCGGATGCCGGACTTCTGCGACTACGCGCTCGATGTGCCCACGCCGGGCGTGCGCGGCCCCGGAGACACGCATATCCTGGGACGCTTCCTGCGCGACGTCGTCAAACTGAACGAGCCTCAGCATAACTTCCGCATCTTCGGGCCCGATGAGACGCTCTCCAACGGCCTGGAGGCCCTCTTCGAAGTGACCGATCGCCAGTGGGACGCCGCGACCGCAGACAACGACGAGCACCTCGCGCCCGCAGGACGCGTGATGGAGATGCTCAGCGAACATCAGTGCGAAGGCTGGCTGGAAGGCTACCTGCTCACCGGGCGGCATGGCCTGTTCAACTGCTACGAGGCGTTCATTCTCAACGTCGATTCGATGTTCAACCAGCATGCCAAAGGGCTGAAAGTCACGTCGCACCTGCCGTGGCGGCGAAAAATCGCGTCGTTGAATTACCTGCTGGCCTCGCATGTCTGGCGCCAGGATCACAATGGCTTCACGCACCAGGATCCTGGGTTCATCGACCACGTCGTGAACAAGAAGGCCGAGGTCGTGCGCGTTTATCTTCCGCCCGATGCAAACTGCCTGTTGTCGGTGATGGACCATTGCCTGCGCAGCCGCCACTACGTAAACGTCGTGATCGCCGGCAAGCACCCGGCGCCGCAGTGGCTGACGATGGACGCCGCCGTCAAGCACTGCATCGCCGGGATCGGCATCTGGCAGTGGGCCAGCAACGATCAAGGCGTTGCACCCGACGTGGTCATGGCCTGTTGTGGCGACGTGCCTACGCTGGAGACGCTGACCGCCGTCTCCATCATGCGCGAGCATTTGCCCGAATTGAAAATCCGGGTGGTGAACGTCGTCGACCTCATGCGGCTGCAGCCGCACACCGAGCACCCACACGGTTTGAGCGACCGCGATTTCGACGATCTCTTCACCAAAGATACGCCGGTCATCTTCGCCTTTCATGCCTATCCGTGGCTGATCCACCGGCTCACTTACCGCCGGACCAATCACGACAACATTCATGTGCGCGGCTACAAGGAGGAAGGCACCATCACCACGCCGTTCGACATGACCGTGCTGAACGATCTCGACCGCTTCCACCTGGTGATCGACACCATCGACCGCCTTCCGCAGACCGGCAACAAGGGCCTCTATCTGAAGGAGGAGCTCAAGGACAAGCTGATCGAGCACAGGCAGTACATCGACAAGAACGGCCAGGACATGCCGGAAATCCGGAACTGGAAATGGAGCGAAGCCAAATGAATGCGCAACCGCTGATCGACACCGCACGCCTGCTGATCGCGGGCGACAAAGGCCTGCTGGCGATGGATGAGAGCAATCCAACCTGCAACAAACGATTTGCCCAATTGGGAATTCCGCAGACCGAGGATGCGCGGCGCGCGTATCGGGAATTGATCGTGACCACGCCCGGCCTCGGCGAGTGCATAAGCGGCGCGATCCTGTACGACGAGACGATTCGCCAGAAGAAAAAAGACGGCACGCCCTTCGTCAAGGCCATCGCCGACGCCGGAATCATTCCCGGCATCAAAGTCGATACCGGTGCCAAGGATCTGGCGGCGCATCCTGCAGAGAAAATCACCGAAGGTCTGGATGGATTGCGCGAGCGCCTCGCCGAATACTCGAAAATGGGCGCGCGTTTTGCCAAGTGGCGTGCGGTGATCGCCATCGGCGATGGCATTCCCAGCCGAGGTTGCATCGAGGCCAATGCAAACGCGCTGGCGCGCTATGCCGGCTTGTGTCAGGAGGCCGGACTGGTCCCGATCGTCGAGCCGGAAGTGATCATGGACGGCGCGCATACCCTGGAGCAATGCCGCGAAGTCACCGAAGCAGTTCTCCGTACCGTTTTCGATGAGCTCTACACACAACGCGTGATGCTGGAGGGCTTGCTGCTGAAGCCCAACATGGTGCTGCCGGGCTTGACCTCTCCCAAGCAAAACTCGGTGGACGAGGTGGCCGACGCGACGGTGACGACCCTGCTTAGATGCGTCCCCGCAGCCGTTCCGGGGATTGCATTTTTGTCGGGCGGCCAATCCGCCGAACTGGCGTCGGCCCGTCTGAATGCGATGAACGTCAGATTCAAATCGCGGCTGCCTTGGGCGCTGGCGTTTTCGTATGCCCGCGCCATCCAGCAACCGGCGCTGGAAATTTGGCAAGGCAAGGAAGCCAATGTGCAGCCCGCGCAACGCGCTTTGTATCATCGAGCCAATTGCAACCGCGCCGCGCGCCGAGGCGAATACAGTGCCGCGACGGAAAAGGCACAACCATGACGAACGCGTTGGCATTGAATCAGATCGACGGCGGATAACTGACAGTACGATGGACATTCCATCCGGCTCACTGAATCTCGGCACGATTGTCTCGGTGCGGGGCAGCGTCGTAGACATTCGATTCGATGCGCATCTGCCGCCCATTTATTCCGTGCTGCGCGCAGGCGCGGAAAAACAGATCGTCATCGAAGTGCTGGCGCAGCGCGATGCGCATCACGTGCGCGGGATTGCGCTGACGCCGACGCAAGGGCTCGCTCGCGGCATGGCGGTGGAGGACACCGGCGGGCCGTTGAAAGCGCCGGTGGGCAAAGCGATTCTCTCGCGCATGTTCGACGTGTTCGGCAACACCATCGATCGCGGCGCACCGTTGGCCGATGTGCAATGGCGGTCTGTGCATCGGGCGCCGCCGCCGCTGGCACGACGCTCGACCAAGTCGGAAATTTTTGCAACGGGCATTAAAGCCATCGATGTGCTCGTGCCGTTGGAACGCGGCGGCAAAGCGGGATTGTTCGGCGGCGCCGGCGTGGGCAAGACCGTGCTGCTCACCGAAATGATCCACAACATGCTTGGACACCAAGCTGGCGTCAGCATTTTTTGCGGCATCGGCGAGCGCTGCCGCGAAGGCGAGGAGCTCTACCGCGACATGAAGGAAGCCGGCGTGTTGCCGAACATGGTGATGATCTTCGGTCAGATGAACGAGCCGCCAGGCAGCCGGTTTCGCGTGGGGCACGCTGCGCTGACGATGGCCGAGTATTTCCGGGATGACGAGCACCGCGATGTGCTGCTGCTCATCGATAATATTTTTCGCTTCATCCAGGCCGGCATGGAAGTGTCCGGCTTGATGGGACAGATGCCCTCGCGTCTAGGCTATCAGCCCACGATGGGTACCGAGCTGTCCGGCTTGGAAGAGCGCATCGCCAACACCGATACCGGCGCGATCACTTCCATTCAGGCGGTGTATGTGCCGGCGGACGATTTCACCGATCCGGCGGCGGTGCATACGTTTTCGCATCTCTCCGCCTCGATCGTGCTCTCGCGCAAGCGCGCGAGCGAAGGTCTGTTTCCGGCCATCGATCCGCTGCAATCCAGCTCGAAGATGACGACGCCGGGCATCGTCGGCGAACGCCATTACAAATTAGCGCAGGAAATCCGGCGCACCCTTGCGCAATACGCAGAGCTCAAGGACATCATCGCCATGCTCGGCCTCGAGCAGCTTTCGCCGGATGACCGCAACGTGGTCACG
>JBBRGM010000430.1:0-4319 GCA_038240725.1 Burkholderiales bacterium
CCAGGCCGGCGATGAAGCTGCGCGAGAATTCGCTGCGGTCGCTGTCGATCAACGCGACCGGCAGATGTTTCGGATCGCTGTTGATCGCGTAACCGAACAGGATTAATTGCAGGATCGGAATGCCGACCATCATTCCGAATGTCAGGCGATCGCGGCGGACCTGGCGAAACTCTTTGGTCAGAATCGCGAGAAATCGGCTCCAGCTCATGCTGGCCCCCGCGCGTAATTGTCGGTTGCACCTTGCATCAGCGCGATGAATACGTCTTCGAGGCTCGGATCGATCGGCGATACCGTAAGATCGGGCGCTTGCAGCGGCGCCAGCGCTGACTGAAACGCGGCATCGTCGTCGGCGCTGACGTGCAGAGTCGAACCGAATGGCGCGACGGTGCGAATACCTGCTGCCGTCTTCAACCGATGGCCGACTTCGATGAGATTCGGACCGGTTATCGACCAGGTCCGTAGATGCGCGCCCGCGATGACTTCAGCAACGGTGCCTTGCGCGAGCAGTTTTCCGTACGCGATATACGCGAGCTCGTGACACCGCTCGGCTTCGTCCATGTAATGCGTGGATACCAACACAGTGAGGCCGGCAGCGGCCAGCTCGTGGATCTGGTCCCAGAAGTCGCGGCGCGCAGCGGGATCGACGCCGGCGGTCGGCTCATCGAGCAGTAGCAGTTGCGGCTCGTGAATGAGACATGCAGCGAGCGACAGGCGCTGCTTCCACCCGCCTGAGAGCGCACCGGCCAATTGCGCGCGACGCTCATAGAGACCAAGCCGCTCGAGCGTTTGCTTGACCTTATTACCGCGATTGGCAACCGCATACACGCGCGCGATGAAGTCGAGATTCTCTTCGATGCTGAGATCCTCATAGAGTCCGAACTTCTGCGTCATATAACCGACCTGGCGTTTGATTAGTGCGGCTTGCTTGCGAATGTCGTAACCCAGACAAGTGCCCTCGCCCTCATCCGGCGTCAGCAGCCCGCACAGCATACGGATGGTCGTGGTTTTGCCGCTGCCGTTGGGTCCGAGAAAACCGTAGATGCGGCCCTTGTTCACGCGCATGTCGAAATGATCGACGATGACGCGATCGCCGAAGCGTTTGGTCAGGCCTCGTACATCGATGACGGCCTCATTCGCCGGCGCGGTCATGAGCTTGCTCCGCTCGCCAGCCGAACTTCCAGCGGCTGTCCCGGATGCAGGCGCGCAGCCTGCGCTGCATCGGGCTTAGCTTCGATCATGAACACCAGCGACGCGCGGTTTTCTTTGCTGTAGATGATCGGCGACGTGTACTCCGCTTCCGGCGATATGAAACTGATCTTGCCTTCGATCGGTGTGCCGCAACCGTCGCACGAGAGCGATACCGTTTGGCCCAGCTTGAGACTACAGAGCAGCGCTTCGCCGACGAAGAAGCGCGCTTTTATATTGCTCGGCGGCAGTAGCGTAACCACCGCCCCGCCCGCCGGAACCCATTCGCCTTCACGGTACAGGGTGTCGATCACCGTACCGGCAACCGGCGTTCGCTGGGTCTTTTGATTCACGCGCCAACCGGCCTGTGCGACCTGCGCAGTTGCGGCATCTACTTCTTTTTGCGCGGCGTCGATCTCGTCCGGCCGTGCGCCGAGCTGCGCGGTGCGTAGCTGCGCGTGCAGATCGTTGACGCGGCCTTGATCGCGAGTCAGTTTCGATCGGCTCTCATCCAGTCGGGCCGGTGAGATGAAATTATCGGTAGCCAGTTGCTGCATGCGTGCGAAGTCGGATTTCGAAAACGCCAGCGTCGATTCCGCCTCTGCAATCTGCGCGCGCACGCTCGCCAGCTCATCCGAGCGCCGGCCTTTCTTCAAATCCGCGAGCTGTGCCTTCGCACGTTCGACGCGAGACAGTGCCTCTTGTCGCGCGGCATTTTCGCTTTCCTGCTCCAGCACGAATGCCGGCGCAGCGGCATCAGCCGAGTCGCCGCGCTGCAGATGCAGCTTGGTCAGGGTGCCTGATATCGGGGACGCCAGCCGGACGTAATCGGCCTCTGCGTATCCGGGGAAGGTATCGGCTGCGCGTTTTGCGCAACCGCTCAACGCGCAAATCAGCAATGCTGCGAGAACGAAGATCGATCTGTTCATGATTATTTCCGGTCGGCGGCAAGGCCGCGAAGAGCGAACTCGATGCGCTGATCCAGAGCTCGCTCGGACAGCACGGATTTTTCGATCAGCGCAGCAGTCTCGGGAGGCAACACGCCATGCTGTGCAATGGCCGACCCAAGCAGCAGCGGCGCCGCGACCGACCCCATGAGAAACGCCAGCACTGCCGGCACCGGCGCCTTCACGATGCTGCCGTCGCGCTGCGCGCGCGCGACCAGCGCCGCGATGATCTTGATGTGGCGCGGCAGATTGGCGCGCAGAAACGCCGCCGGCAATGCTTCGCCCGCCATCGCTTCGGACACCAGGGTCACCATCAACACGCGATTCTTTCGGCCAAAGCGACCGAGCACGCGGAGCGCGCCGCGCAAACTCTCCATCGGCGAGTGCACCTCTGACACTTGCAGCACCAGCGCGGAGAACATCTCCTCGTAGGTCTGTTCGAGCACCGTCCTGATGAAATTGTCTTTCGACTTGAAGTGGTAATGGAACATGCCGAGGTTGACGCCGGCATGTTCCACGAGCTGGCGCACCGACAAACCTTTGCAGCCGGTGACCGGTAATAGCTCGGCGCCTGCGGCGAGCAGCAGCTTGTCGATGTTCTGCGAAGGTCTAACCATGCTGTTATTACACACTAGTATAATAACAGCGTCAAGCATCGCAGCGAACAGCAATCCGCGCGGCGTTGCTGCGCGAAACAGCCACGCGCCATCACGATGCCACATATCGATACTCTTGCTGAAATCGAGAAGCGCGCACACCATTTAAGGTAAGCCGGTAAAGTAGTGAACCACTCGAGGCCGGCTCGGTCGCGTTGCACAGGACACACGCGATCGGGGAATCGGCGCAGTGACGTCGTCGCCGTGCTCAGACGAGATATCTAATAGACAGGGAAGGAGCGCTGCATGAAGGGCGAAACGTTAGGCTTCGTTGGTATCGGGCGTATGGGTGGACCGATGACCAAGCGGCTACTCGATCAGGGGCATCCGGTCTTCGTCTATGACCGCGACGAGGCCGCGGTGCAGCGCGCCGTGCAGCTTGGAGCGCGCGCCGCCAAGTCCGCCGCGGAAGTCGCTTGCACTGCACAAACGGTGTTCTTGAGTTTGCCGAATCCGGAAATCGTGCACGCAGTCGCACTAGGTAAAGACGGCGTCATCGACGGCACCGAGGTCAAACGCGTCATCGATTTTTCTACAATCGGGCCGCGCACTGCCGGCACTGTTGCGAGCGCGATGTCAGCGCGCGACATGGTCTACGTCGATGCGCCGGTGAGCGGCGGCGTTGCCGGCGCCGCGAACGGCACGCTCGCGGTGATGGTTGCCTGTCCGAAGAGCATCTACGAAGAACTGCAGCCGCTGCTGAAGACCTTCGGTAAGCCGTTTCATCTCGGCGAGAAAGCCGGCCAGGCGCAGACGATGAAGCTCGCCAATAACCTGCTCGCCGCCGCCGCATTGGTCGTCACGTCAGAAGCGATGGTGATGGGCGTGAAAGCGGGGCTCGAGCCGCAGACGATGCTCGACGTCATCAATGCCGGTTCGGGCCGCAACAGTGCGAGCCAGGACAAATTTCCGCGATCGATATTGCCCGGTACGTTCGACTTCGGCTTCGCAACCGCGCTGTCGTATAAAGACGTGCGACTCTGTATCGACGAGGCGGAATCGATGGGTATTCCGATGGTCGTCGGCGCCGCGGTGCGCGAGATGCTGGCGGTAACCAACGCGATGTTCGGCGGCGAGTCCGACTTCACTTCGATCTGCAAAGTGCTGGAGAGCTGGGCCGGCGTCGAGGTGCGTGGATGACAACCGCGACGCGATGCCGACGTGTGCCTGCAGTCGAGCAGGAGGACGAGATGCCATGCTGAATACGACGCCGATAGCGGACGTAACGTTCGCTGCAGCAGGTAGCAGCGACCCGCTGGCCGCGCGCATCGCTCGCGCCGGTGTCGATGTGGCTATGCTGGATCTGCCGATCGAGGTCACCGCGAAGGTAAAAGTTTGTCTGCTCGACCTGATCGGCTGCGCGTTCGAGGCGCGCGACTTGCCGTGGAGCCAGCAGGCCGTGCTGCTCGCAGCTCGGCTCATCGATGACGGCGATGCGGCGACGATGATCGGTGCGCCGTATGCCACGTCATACACCGATGCCGCGTTTGCCAATGCCGTGATGGGCCACGGCCTGGTGCGCGAAGACATG
>JBBRGM010000431.1:0-4310 GCA_038240725.1 Burkholderiales bacterium
CATCGGCAACACCGACGCCGGCTCGCAGGTCAGCAACTGGCCATCGGCACGCACCTGGTAGGTCTGCGCATCGACTTCGATCTTCGGTGTCGCGTCGTTGTGTATCAGATCTTTTTTTGTGAGCTTGCGTGTGCCCTGCACCGCGACCAGGCGCTTGCTCAACCCGAGCTGGCGGCCGATGTCATCCTGCAGCGCCGCGTTCGATACGAACGTAACCGACGTCGCTTGCAGCGCCCTACCGAACGCGCCGAACATGTTGCGATAGTGCACCGGCTGCGGCGTCGGAATCGATGCGTTCGGGTCGCCCATAACGGCCGCCGCGATCATGCCGCCTTTCAAAATCATCGACGGCTTCACGCCGAAAAACGCAGGACGCCACAATACGATATCGGCGAGCTTGCCGGTTTCCAGCGAGCCGACTTCATGCGCGATGCCGTGCGTGAGCGCGGGATTGATCGTGTACTTGGCGATGTAGCGCTTGACGCGAAAGTTGTCGTTGCGCGCGTTGTCTTGCGAGAGCGAGCCGCGCTGCACGCGCATTTTGTGCGCCGTCTGCCAGGTGCGCATGATGACTTCGCCGACTCGCCCCATCGCCTGGCTGTCGGAAGAAATCATGCTGAACGCGCCGATGTCATGCAGGATATCTTCGGCCGCTATCGTCTCGCGCCGGATGCGCGATTCCGCGAACGCGACGTCCTCGGCAATCGCCGGATCCAGGTGGTGGCAAACCATGAGCATGTCGAGATGCTCATCGATCGTGTTGATCGTGTAGGGCCGAGTGGGATTGGTACTCGACGGCAGCACGTTGAGCTCGCCGCATGCACGAATGATGTCCGGCGCGTGGCCGCCGCCGGCGCCCTCGGTGTGATACGTGTGAATCGTACGGCCTTTGAATGCAGCCAATGTCGTTTCCACGAAACCGGATTCGTTCAGCGTGTCCGTATGGATAGCGACTTGCACATCCATCTCGTCTGCAACCGCGAGACAGTTGTCGATCGCAGCTGGTGTCGTGCCCCAGTCCTCATGCAGCTTGAGGCCCATCACGCCGGCGGCGACTTGCTCGCGCAACGGATCGGGCAGACTGACGTTGCCTTTGCCGAGCAGACCGATATTCACCGGAAACGCTTCGATTGCCTGCAGCATTCTGCGGATGTGCCACGGGCCGGGTGTGCAAGTCGTTGCAGCCGTTCCTGTTGCGGGGCCAGTGCCGCCGCCGATCATGGTAGTGACGCCGGACATCAGCGCTTCTTCGATCTGCTGCGGGCAGATGAAATGGATGTGCGCATCGAGTCCACCCGCCGTTGCGATCATGGCTTCGCCGGCAATGATTTCCGTCGCCGCGCCGATTGCAATCGTTACGCCCGGCTGCACGTCGGGGTTGCCCGCCTTGCCGATCGCGCTGATGCGGCCACCCTTGATGCCGATGTCCGCCTTGACGATGCCCCAGTGATCGACGATCAACGCATTCGTGATCACGGTGTCGGCGACGTCGGCGGCGATGCGCTGGCTTTGTCCCATGCCGTCGCGAATCACTTTGCCGCCGCCGAACTTCACCTCTTCGCCGTACACGGTGAAGTCCTTTTCCACTTCGATCCACAGCTCGGTGTCGGCCAGCCGCAGCCGATCGCCGGTCGTAGGACCGAACATTTCCGCATAGCCGGCACGCGTGATCTTTGTGCTCATCAGAGTTTCCCTGAGACGCGGCCGAGAAAGCCGTAAACGATGCGATCGCCGCCGTACTCGACGAGCTTTACCGTACGCTCCTGCCCTGGCTCGAAACGCACCGCGGTTCCGGCAGCGATATCCAGACGAAATCCGCGGGCGCTCTCGCGATCGAACTGCAGCGCCGTGTTGGTTTCGTAGAAGTGATAGTGCGAGCCGACCTGAATCGGCCGGTCGCCGCTGTTGGCGACTTTCACCGAGATGCTTTTGCGGCCGGCGTTGAGCTCGATCTCGCCCGGCTGCGTTTCCATTTCGCCTGGAATCACGATGGTCTCCTGTTACGCGATCGGATGATGCACGGTGACCAGCTTGGTGCCATCCGGGAATGTCGCTTCGATCTGGATTTCCGGAATCATTTCGGCGATGCCGTCCATGACATCGGCGCGAGAGAGCAACGTGGTACCGAAGCTCATCAACTCGGCAACGGTCCGGCCGTCGCGCGCGCCTTCGAGAATAGCGGCGCTGATAAAGGCGACCGCCTCCGGGTAATTGAGTTTGAGTCCTCTCGCGCGGCGTCGCTCAGCGAGTAACGCCGCGGTGAACAGCAGCAACTTGTCTTTTTCGCGGGGAGTCAGGTCCATATGCGTAGTGGGTGTCGGTCAAAAGTCGATGACTGCTTCGCATGTTCAGGTGTGCCAAATCCGCGGTGCGCATACCGCGCGATCCAGCATCGCCGGCCGAATCAGATGCCATAGCGCGAGGAAATAGGCGCGTGCTTTTTCAGTCGAGCGGCCAAGGTATCGCGCAACCAGCAACTGCGGCAATACGGTCACACCGGTCCGGGAGTCTGCCTCGCCGCAAACGGTTCGGCAAGCCTCCAGCAAATTGGTGGGCGGCTGTGCGCCGGCAAAGATCAGCGTGCCGAACACCGGAAAGCCCGCCCAGCCGGCCGGCGATTCGAGCAGCGGCGAGCCGCCATCGATGCGTGCCTGATCCGACCACAGCGGCTTGCCGTCTTGAAAGATCTCGGTGCGGCTGCGCAGCGTTCCTAGCGCGAACGTTTCTCGCGAAACCGGCCGCCCGAGACACGTGATGTCCCAGCCGACGTAACTGGCCTGCGATGCGAGATCCACGCGATGCAGCCAGCGCGTATTGGCGCCGCTGAACACGATGTTCTCCTGCGGCAGCCATTCCAGCGAAGCCTCGGCTGCAACTGACAGGTGAACCTTTTGTTCGGATTGGAGATCGACCGAGCGATACCATTTTGCCGCGCCTGGAGTCGTGACCAGCGCATGCGCGTTCGCTTGCGCGTCGATTTTAATGTCCAGCCGATCGCCGCCGACGACACCGCCGGGCGGATGCAGAATCAGCGAATGGCAAACCTCGGGACCTTCGGGATGAAACGACTTCTGGACTCGCAGCGGTCCGCAATGCTCGCGACGCGAGATGCGCGTGCCGAAACCGGCTGCGCTATAGGTGAGGGCGAGGCGAGCTTCCCAGCCCGCCTGAGACGGCGCGAGATCGGTGCGGCTCATGCCACCAGATACTGGCGAAGTTCCTCCGCGTGCATATCCGAACGCACGCCGCGACGCACGATCTCTCCGCGCCGCAGAACCAGAAACTGGTCGGCCAGGGTTTGCGCGAATTCGAAATACTGCTCTACCAGCAAAATAGCCATGTCTCCGCGCTCGGACAGCATTCGGATAACGCGCTCGATGTCTTTGATGATGGACGGCTGAATGCCTTCCGTCGGTTCATCGAGCACGAGCACTTTCGGTTTCATTACCAGCGCGCGCGCAATCGCCAACTGTTGCTGCTGACCGCCGGAAAGATCGCCGCCCCGCCGCCGCAACATCTGCTTGAGCACCGGGAACATCTCGAACACGCTGAACGGGATGTCCGACGGTTTGCCGCGCTTGTCCGTTGCCATGCCCATCAGCAGATTCTCTTCGACCGACAGCCGCGGGAAAATCTCGCGGCCTTGCGGAACGTATGCGATACCGCGCCGCGCCCGCAGATACGGCGACAGCCGCGTAATGTCTTCGCCTTCGAACGCGACCGAGCCACTCGATACCGGCAACAGACCCATCAGGCATTTCAGCAACGTCGTCTTGCCGACGCCATTGCGCCCGAGCAACGTCGTGCATGCGCCAAGCTGCAAGTCGAAGCTTACATCGCGCAGCGTGTGGCTGCTGCCGTAGTGCTGATTTAGATTCTCGACCTTTAACACCGCTCAGCGCCCCAGATAGACTTCGATCACTTGCGGGTTGTTCTTCACCTCATCCATCGAGCCTTCCGCCAGCACGCTGCCTTCATGCAGCACCGTGATCGTCTTCGCGATGCGATCGATGAATTCCATATCGTGCTCGACGACGATTACCGAATGCTTGCCGGCGAGCGTGGCGAACAATTCAGCGGTGCGTTCGGTTTCTTCATCGGTCATGCCGGCGACCGGTTCATCGAGCAGCAACAGTCTCGGCTCCTGCATGATCAACATGCCGATTTCCAGCCACTGTTTCTGGCCGTGCGATAGCACACCGGCAAGCCGATCGGCAGACGTATTGAGCTGAATGAGGTCGAGCGTTTGCGCGATGCGATTCAATTGCTCGGAATCGAGCTTGGCGCGAATGCTCGCGCGCACGCGTTTG
>JBBRGM010000432.1:0-4304 GCA_038240725.1 Burkholderiales bacterium
TCTGTATTTGTTCGGCTCGACGCCGGTGTCTATTCCAACGCCGTTATCGTCCAATGCCTGGGAAGCCGGACCGCTGTTCAGAAACACGGTCAGCGTATTCATCAATCAAGGGCAGACGGTTGCGGCGGGCATCGCGCTCGCTGCGGTTGCGGCGTTCGTTCTTGTGATGGCGCGCTCGCGCCTCGGCAAATCGCTGCGCGCGGCCGCCGACAATCCCGAAGCCGCAATTTATATGGGCATCGACGTCGATCGGGCGCATCGGCTGGCATTCGGTTTCGGTGTTGCCATCACCGCGGTCGGTGGCGGGCTGCTCGCATCGAGCTACCCGTTTCAACCCTACGTCGGCCTCGAGTACGTGATCGTGATGTACGCGGGCGTCGTGCTCGGTGGCCTCGGCAGTGTTCTCGGCGCATTCTTCGGCGGGCTCACCATCGGTCTGGTTCAGCAGCTCTCCACCCTGGTTCTCCCGAACCAGTTGCAGAACACCGCGATCTTCATCGTCTTCCTGATCATCGTCCTGCTGCGTCCGCAAGGTTTGTTCGGCAGAGCCGTGCGCAGGACATGAGGTCGATGTCCACTGCGCTGCGTCGCAAGTGCGCGATGATTGCTGCGTTCGCGCTCGTCTACGCGGTCATCGCGACGTTCGTCCACAACTCGTATTACCAGTTGATCATGGCCGTGGTCCCGGTGTGGGCGGTCATGGGGCTGGCGTGGAATCTGTTGAGCGGCTACAGCGGACTGGTGTCGTTCGGTCACGCGGCATTTTTCGGCATCGGCGCGTACTTCGTCGCGCTCACCCAAATTCACTGGGCGCTCACACCGTGGCTCGCAATACCCGGCGCCGGCGTGCTGGGCGCAGTCGCCGGCTTGCTGGTCGGCATACCTACGTTTCGACTGCGTGGTCATTACTTCGCACTGGCCATGCTGGCCTATCCGCTCGCGCTGCTCTATGTGTTCGAGTGGCTCGGCTATCAGGAGCTCGCGCTGCCGATGCAGCGCGAATTGCCCTTGCGCTATATGCAGTTCGACGATCATCGGATTTACGCGTGGCTCGGGCTGGCGCTGATGGTCGTCGCGATGCTGTTGACAGCGCTGATGGAGCGCTCGCGCTTCGGAATGTCGCTGGTCGCGATCAAGCAGGATGAAGCGGCGGCGGAAGCGGCAGGCATCAACACGCTCGCCTGGAAATTGAAGGCGATCACAGCAAGCGGCGCGATGGCGGCAACGATTGGCGGCTTCTACGCGATCGTTCTCGTGGTCGTAACGCCACCGGCGGTATTCGGCATGCTGGTGTCGGCGCAAGCGCTGATCGTCGCGATGTTCGGCGGCGTCGGTACGCTGTGGGGACCGGTGATCGGCGCCGTCGTGCTGGTGCCGTTGAGCGAAATCCTGCACGCCCGGCTCGGCAACATCATTCCGGGCATCCAGGGTGTGGTGTACGGATTGGCGATCATCGTGGTCATTCTCGTCGCGCCCGAAGGTGTGTTCTGGAAAGTTCGCGATCTGCTGCAGCGGCGCCGCGCGCGTCAGACCAATGCGCAGCCGGCGCAGTCGCCGCTGGCGACATCGCACGCCGTCATCCACGCGTCATCGACGGCACGTCCACCGCGCGCGCCGACCGCCGCCGTGTTCGAAGTACGCAATGTCTCGAAGGCGTTCGGCGGCATCAAAGCCGTACAAGACGTCAGCCTCAAGGTGATGAGCGGCGAAATTCTTGGCATCATCGGTCCGAACGGCGCCGGCAAGACCACCTTCTTCAATCTGCTGAACGGCTACATCCGCCCCGACCATGGTCAGATTCTGCTCGACGGCAAAGACATCGTCGGCAAGCGGCCGTATCAAGTCTGCGCCGCCGGCGTTGGCCGTACGTTTCAAGTCGTGCGTCCGTTTCGCCGGATGAGCGTTGCAGACAACGTCGTGGTGGGCGCCTATCTACACGCGAGCTCCGAATCGCACGCGCGCGAAATTGCGCACGATGCGTTGACGCAAGTTGGGTTGCACCGCGAGCAGGACATGCTCGCCGGAAGCCTGTCGAATAAACAGCTGCGTTTGCTGGAGCTGGCACGCGCGCTCGCCGGCAAACCGAAAGTGCTGCTGCTCGACGAGACGCTGGCGGGACTCGGCAGCAGCGATGTCGCCGACGTGATCGACGTCGTCCGTGCGCTCGCTGCGAAAGACATCACGATCGTGATCATCGAGCACACGATGCCGGCGATGGTGCGTCTGGTCGATCGCTTCGTCGTGCTCGACAATGGCGCCGTGTTGGCCGACGGGCTGCCTTCGCAAATTACGCAGAACACCGCGGTGATCGACGCGTATCTCGGTACACGCTGGCGGCTCGCGAATGCTTGAGATCGAAGCGCTGCACGCCGGCTACGGCGCGCTGCCGGTGCTGCAAGATGTGGCGATCCAAGTCGCCGACGGCGAATTCGTTGCGATCGTCGGCCCGAACGGTGCGGGCAAGAGCACATTGTTCAAGTCCATTTCGGGGATCGTGCGGCCGACGTCGGGCACGATACGGTTCGCAGGCATTGATCTGCTGGCCGTTGCGCCGTCTGCGCGAGCGCATCTGGGCATCGCGCATGTACCCGAGGGACGCCAGGTGTTCGCGTCACTGACCGTGTTGGAAAATCTCGAGATGGGTGCGTACACCGAAGCGGGCCGCCGCGATTGGAAGCGGAATCTCGAACGCATTCACAGTTGGTTTCCAATCCTCGCACAGCGCGCCAAGCAGCACGCAGGCGCGCTGTCGGGCGGGCAGCAGCAGATGCTCGCGATCGCGCGCGGCCTGGCATCATCGCCGCAGTTGCTGATGCTCGACGAGCCGTCGATGGGACTATCGCCGGTCGCCGCGGACGAGATCTTCGAGCGCATCGTCGCCATTCACGCGCAATCGAAACTCAGCATACTGTTGGTAGAGCAACGTGTCGCCGAGGCGCTGCATTACGCCAATCGCGGCTACGTGCTTGAAACCGGCCGCGTCGTTCTACAAGGGACGCACGCAGAGTTGGGTAGCAATGATCGAATTCGACAAGCGTATCTGGGAATGTAGGGTTCTGGGAATGTAGGATCGAGGAGACTATGAAAACCAAAACGACCGAAACACTTGGAAGCTGGGCGGTGCGCGGCGTCGTTGCCGCGGCGATGATGGCGACCGCGCTGCACGCCATGGCGCAAGCAAAGGAAATCGAAGTGGGATTGATCGTGCCGATGTCGGGTCCGTGGGCGCGCCAAGGCGATGTGATGAAGACCGCGGCAGAGCTGGCGGTGCAGACGATCAACGAGAAAGGCGGGATCAAGTCGATCGGCGGCGCCAAGCTCAAACTGGTGGTGTTCGATGCCGGCGACAGCGTCGAAAAAGCCAAGAACGCCGCGCAGCGCATGGTCGCCGATGCGCCGAACCTGGTTGGCGCCACCGGTGCGTACTTGAGCTCGTTTACTTTGGCGATCACCGAAGTAACCGAGCGCGCGCAACTGCCGATGCTGACCTTCTCGTATTCCGATCTCATCACCTCGCGCGGATTCAAGTACGTGTTCCAAACTTCTGCGACCGGCGATCAGCAAGCCGAAGGCTCGCTGCCTGCGCTGATGCAGATGGCCGAGAAGGCAACCGGCAAGCGTCCGAAAACCATCGGCATCGTCATGGACAATACGGCTGCCTCAGTCGCGTTCGTGAAGCCGATCCGAGCGACGCAACTTGCCAAGCTCGGGCTGACGCTGGTTGTCGATGAAACGTTTACGCCGCCGTTGTCCAATGCAACGCCGCTGATTCAGACCGTGCGGTCCAAGCGGCCCGACATCTTGTTGCTGCTGCCCACCGCGATTCCTGATGCGAAATTGTTGCTGGAAAAGATGAACGAGTTCGGGCTCGGCCGCGGCAAGCTGCCGACGGTTTCCAACGGCTCGGCGATGGTCGACGCGGACTTGCGCAATAACATGAATCCGCAGCAGCTCGAAGGCGTCATGTCCGTGATCGCCGATTGGACCACCAACGCGCAGAAAGACATGATCGAGGAGTTCAAGAAAAAGACGAAAGAGCCGTGGCCGACGCAACATTTCCTGACCACCTACGGCGACATGTGGATTTTCAAGGAGGCCTTGGAAGCGGCCGGCAAAGCCGATCGCGCATCCGTTGCAAAAGCGCTGCGCGCGATGAACCTCACCACCGGACCGGCGAAGTATTTCGCCGGCGGCCGTGTCAAGTTCGACGAGAACGGCAGACGCGAAGGCGCGAGCCTGTTGATCGTGCAGTGGCAAAACGGCGTACCGGTTACCGTCTACCCGCCGAACGACGCCGTCGCCAG
>JBBRGM010000433.1:0-4302 GCA_038240725.1 Burkholderiales bacterium
GCGGTTGCCTCGGTGATGGACGGAACTCGGCGGGCAATGCGCGCATCCTATCAACGCGAGCTGGATTATCTCGACGCGCACATGGCGTTTCTCGCAACCGTCGGTTCGGTCAGTCCGTACATCGGATTGCTGGGCACGGTGTGGGGGATCATGAATGCGTTTCGCGGGCTGGCGAATGTGCATCAAGCAACGATCGCATTGGTGGCGCCTGGTATCGCGGAGGCGCTGATCGCCACCGCGATCGGCTTATTCGCCGCAATTCCCGCGGTGGTCGCATTCAACTACTACGCGCGCGAAATCGATTCGTTGTCGACCCGTTTCGAAACGTTCATGGAGGAATTCTCAAATATCCTGCAACGTCAGGGCGGCGGCATGCCGAATTGATTGCGGCGCGAGCTAAACTGCTAAACGCGGACGCACACTGCCGCTCGATCGGTACGCGTGTCCCAGTGCAATCTCCAGCGTGTCGCTTGTAGCGATTCGCCGACACAGTGAAGCTTCGATATGGCTGAATACGCGCGCCGAAAAAATCACCGCCTGATGAGTCAGATCAACGTCGTGCCGTACATCGACGTGATGCTGGTGCTGCTGGTGATCTTCATGGTGACCGCGCCGCTGATCACGACGACCGTGATCGACCTGCCGTCGATCAGCCGCAACAGCTCGCCGCCGGTTGCGCCGATCGAGCTGACGATCAAGACCAAAGACAACATCGTGATGCGCGATCTCGATCGCGGACCGACCGAGCGGCGGATCAGCCGGGATGAGCTGGTGAAAACGCTGCGGGCGAAACAGAAAGAAAAACCCGACCAGCCGGTGGTCATCGCTGCCGACAAGACCATTGCCTACGGCGAAGTGATCGAGGTGATGGACCTCCTGCAACGAAACCAGATCAAGAAGGTCGGCCTGCTGGCAAAACCAAATCCATGAGCAGACAACCGGAGCCGGGACGCTTTGCCTCCGGTGTCCTGGCTCTCGCAGTCCACATCCTGTTTATCGCACTGCTCGTGTTCGGCATCAGTTGGCAACAGCGTGCGCCGGAACCGTTGACCGCGGAAATATGGCGGGAGTTGCCGCCGCCGAAGCAGGAAACGATCGAACGGCCCCCGCCGGAACCGGTGCGGCCGGAACCTCTTCCGCCCCCGCCTGCTCCAAAGCCGGAAGTGCCGCCCCTGAAAGTCGAACCTCCGCCGGAGCCGCCAAAGCCGAAGGTGGCGGAACCCGTGCCCGAGCCGCCCAAGCCGAAAGCCGAGGTGCCGCCTGAGCCTGCGGAGCCCAGCCGAGCTGAAATCGAGCTGAAGGAGAAGAAGCGCCTGCTGAAAGAGAAGAAGCTGGCCGAAGCCGAGAAACGGGAGCAGGAAAAGCGCGAGGCGAAAGAGCGCAAAAAGGACGAGGCACGCCAGAAAGAGGAAGCGCACAAACAGGAAGAAGCGCACAAGAAGGAAGAGAAACAGCAAAAGGCCGAGCAGAAGAAACAGGAAGACGCGGCGAAGCGCGAAGAGCAGAAACGCGCCGAAGAAACCCGCCGCGAAGAAGAACATCGCCTGGAGAAGGAGGCCGAAGCGCGGCGCGCAGCAGTACTTGAGGAGCAGCAGAAGCTGGCACAGGTCGCGCGCCAGAAAGCAGAAGAGGATGCGCGCAAGCGCGCAGAGGTGGAAGCCGCCAATGCCAAGCAGCGCGCGCTCAATCAGTACATCGATCGGATCAAGCTCAAGGTACGCGGCCGTGTCATCGTGCCACCGGGCATGACTGGAAATCCGAAGGCGGTCTACAGCGTTACGTTGTTGCCCGGTGGGGAAGTGCTCGACGTGAGGCTGGTCAAATCGAGCGGCGTCGAAGCCTATGACTTGGCGGTCGAGCGTGCCATTCGCGCGGCCGATCCATTGCCGGTGCCGAGCGATCCGGACATGTTCCAGCAGCTACGTGAAGCGAAATATGAGTTCAGGCCATTGGAGTAACGAGTCGTGTATATAATTTCGCGCACATGAAAACAGCCCCTCGCACTTACTCGTCGTATCCGACCATTTCGCATCGCAGCGTGGTGCGCAGTTTGTTGTCGTGGCGGCTTGCGCTGACTTTGTTGCTTTGTCTCAGTGGGGCGACGGCGAGAGCGCAACTGACGATCGAGATCATCGGCGGCGGGTCCGACCAGATTCCGATAACGGTGGTGCCGCTCGGCTCCGAAGACAAGTTCCAGCAGCGAATCAGCGAAATCGTCGGCGCCGATCTGGCGCGTAGCGGCCGTTTCCGGGTTCAGGATGTCGGCAGCGTCCGTCCGTTGCCGACCGAGCCTGGGGAGGTCAATTACCGCTTCTGGAAAAATCGCGGCGGCCAGAATCTAGTGATCGGCAAAGTCGTGCCGCGCTCGGACGGCAAGGTCGAAGTGCGGTTTCGCATGCTCGACACCGCAAAGGAAACGCAGGTCATCGGCTACGCCTATGTGGTAACGGTGCCGCAGCTGCGCGGCATCGCGCACAAGATTGCCGACATCATCTACGAGAAGCTCACCGGCGAGCCCGGTGTATTCAGTACGCGCATCGCGTACGTCGCGAAGTTTCCGCAGCGCTTCGAGTTGCACGTAGCCGACGCAGACGGCGTCAATTCGCAGTTTATCCTTGCTCACAAAGAGCCGATCATCTCGCCGGCGTGGTCGCCCGACGGAACGCGCATTGCATACGTTTCGTTCGAGCAGCGCCGCTCGATGGTGTTCGTGCATAACCTGATCGATGGCACGCGACGCATCCTGGCGGCGTTCGAAGGGATCAACAGCGCGCCGGCCTGGTCGCCCGACGGCAAACATCTCGCGCTTACGCTGTCCAAGGATGGACCGTCACAGATCTACGTGATCAACAGCGACGGTACCGGCGTGACCCGCTTGACCCACAATAACGCGATCGACACCGAGCCGAGCTTCTCGCCCGATGGCAAACATCTGCTGTTCACGTCTGATCGCGGCGGCAGTCCGCAGATTTATCGGATGACTTCGACCGGCGAGAACGTCGAGCGGATGACATACGAGGGCAGCTATAACGTGACCCCGCAATACAACCCGGATGGCAAGTCGTTCGCATACGTGCAGCGAGGTCAGGGACGCTACAGTCTGGCGATCATGGAGCTGGGGACGCGCCAGACGCAGATCCTCACCGACAGCACACTTGATGCTTCACCTACATTTGCACCCAATGGGCGCTTGATTCTATACGCGTCTATCGTAGGGGGGCGTGGTATATTAGCCGCCGTTTCGAGCGACGGAAGAATCAAGCAAAAGATCACGTCCTCAGCGCAGGATGTGCGCGAACCGGCGTGGGGTCCGCTTGCAGTCATTCGCTGAACTGGAGAGCCATACATGAAACAGGTTTTAATCGCGGTATGCGTCGCCTTGCTGGTCACTGGTTGCGGTAACCGAGGCGGGACGCAGCAGCCCAAGGCGACTATCGAGCAACGCGATCTGTTTGAGCAAAAAGAAAAGCAAGCGGCCGACGAGGCTGCCAAGCAGGCGCGTATCCAGGCGGAACAGGACGAGCTTCGCCGGCAGATGGAAGATCAGAAGCGCCGTCAAGGCGGCGGCGATGATCAGGCGGTCGTCAAACCGCTGCCGCAGGCAGGCGTGACCGGCAAATCGCTATCCGATCCGGCGTCGATGCTCAAGGATGCCGACAGCCCCCTCTCCAAACGCGCGATCTATTACGACTTCGACGCCTACAACATCAAAGAAGAATTCCAGCCGGTGGTCGAGGCGCACGCCAAATTCCTGCTCGAGCACAAGGACTACAAAGTCCGCGTCGAGGGCAGCTGCGACGAACGCGGCAGCCGCGAATACAATTTGGCTCTCGGGCAGCGGCGTGCAGATTCGGTGAAGCGCGCGCTGACCTTGCTCGGCGTGTCCGCGAAGCAAGTCGAAACCGTGAGCTTCGGTTCGGAAAAGCCTAAGGCAACCGGACATGACGATGAAGCCTGGGCAGAAAACCGCCGCAGCGATCTGGTCTACGTCGGCGTCGACAATCCGCAGTAGCGTCCACTCGGCTCGCCGAGCGGGCGGTGCTGCATGACGAACCCCCGCTCGAATTCAGCCATGGACTTGCACCAACTCCTTCGCATACCTCCACGCATCCAGTGCGCCGCGCTCGTCGCGCTGTGGATGGCGTTTGTGCCCGCTTACGCACAACAGACGCCAGCCAATACGGGCACCGCGCAAACTAAACCCGCGCCCGCCGCCGGCGCGGATACGCGCAATCCCGGCGTCATTCAGCTATTGAACCAAGTCGAAGGTCTGCAAGCTGAGATCAACAAGCTGCATGGACA
>JBBRGM010000434.1:0-4302 GCA_038240725.1 Burkholderiales bacterium
AATCACCCCGGTCCCTCTATAGAGACGACAGATTATTGGGTTGTGTCAGGTGCGGCGTCTGCATCGTTGCGCTCCTCGCCAAGGTACCTACCTTGGCTTCGCCGCGACGCCTCGCATCCATCCGCACCTGACGCAACGCGCTTCGCAAGACTTGTTCAGAGCTTCCTTAAGTCACGCATCAAAGCCGGTCCGTTCAAGAGCAGCTAATCGGCCGGGAGAGCAACGTGAGTGTGAAAAGTCGCATCAAAGCTGGTCCGTTTAAAACGAGCTAGTATCGCTCGGCCCTGCCTCGGAGCCGAATCCTCGGATTCGGCTCCGTCGTTTCTTCTTCCCGCGTCACATCCTCCATATCGGCACGCATCAGCGCTTCGCTTACACGCATTTCAGCGGATGGCTGATAGGGCGAGCAGCGGCTTGGTAGTAACCTTGCCGCAAGTGTTTGGCGCTGGGGCCTGTGACTATGCCCTGCAGGATCTGCTCGCGGTGCATTTTGCCGCTTGGATCTCCATATATCGCAGCTTTGTTTGTGATCGGCGTCGTTTGCCGCACGTAGCTGCCTGCTACCAGATTGCACGCAAGGCGATCGCCGCACGAGAACCACGTTTGGCTCCGGTGACGCGTCCGCCTTCGAACGCTGTGGTCGGCAAGACAGAGCTCCGATCGAACGCACGCGGCGTCCGAATACCTAAGCCGCGCGGGGGTCACAACGTTGGGCGCTATACCCAAGCTCGACGATATGCATCAAGGATCGCATAAGGACTCCTTCCACGACCAAACGCATCGATCCGCACGGACAGATCGATCTGAACGCTCACCCGCGCGATGCGATGGGAAGCAGGTATCGCCAGCGCACAAAAAAGACGTCCGTCCGATGACCGATCCGGTACCTCAACGCAGCCCTCACGCAAGCGATCCGCCAGATGCGTTCGCGGTTGCAGATCAAAACACCTTGCGGGTCATCGCTGCTTCGTCGCCATCGGGTCTTTGCGTGTGCACCGGCGATCGGCAACGCGTGAAATGGATCAACCCGGCGTATCGCGAGTTTCTCGAAGAGTCGATGCGCGACCGCGACGTGACCGGTCTCCCGCTTGCAGAGGTGCTGCCCGGCTTTACGCAAAGCGATCTGGGTGCGATCCTTCAGCGAGTCGCCGCCACGCGCGAGCCGTTTTTCGCGCCTGAGTACGAATACGTCGGATTCGCCCGCGGTGTCACTTACTGGCACTGGTCGCTCGTCGCGCTTCCCGCGCCCGCCGACGCAATCCCCGATTTGCTCATCCAGGCGATCGAAATCACAGAACGTGTACGGGCTCGCCAGCACGAGGAGGCGATCGCGGCCGCAGGCCAGGACCAGCGCCGATTGTTCACCACAGTGCTCTCGTCCATTCTCGACTTCATCTACATCTTCGATCTGAATGGCCGCTTTCTGTATAGCAATCGGGCACTGGCAGACCTGCTCGGCCGCACACCGGAAAGCAGGTCGGCAAGAATTTTTTCGATCTGGATTACCCGTCCGAGCTGGCCAGCACGCTGCAATTGCAGGTTCAGCATGTGATCGATACCGGCGAGCGCGTGCGCGCAGAAACGCCGTTCACCTCGCCGAGCGGGAAGCCCGGCTACTACGAATACATCTTGGTTCCGGTGCTGGACGACGACGGCCGCGTGAAAGCCGTTGCAGGTTCGACGCGCGACATCTCGAGTAACGTGGAGACGCGCAGTCAGCTTCGCGCAGCACTCGATGCAGCCGACGCAGCAACGCAACGACTCGAGGCAGTGAATACGGAGCTCCGGCAGGCGTCCCATCGCCTGGTCGCCGCGTTCAGCGATGCTGCGACCGGTATGATATTGACCGATCTGAGAGGCCGCATTCAGCGCGCCAACGAGGCGTTCCGCGCGATCATCGGCTATCCGTACGAAGATCTGCGCACGCTTTCGATCATGGCAATCACGCATCCGGATGATCGGGTGAGCTACCAGGGCGAAATCGATCGCTTGATTGCCGAAGAAGTTGCCACTTTCGTTCTCGAGAAACGTTATCTGCGCAGTGGCGGCACGGTCGTATGGGTCCGCGAAAGCGCCTCGCTGTTGCGCAATGCAACGGGCGTCGCGGAAGGCGTGATGACCATCAGCGAAGATATCACCGCGCAAAAACTGGCAACCGAGGCATGCGTCTTCGCCGAGCAGGCACTGCGCGATGCAGATCGGCACAAGGACGAATTTCTCGCGATGCTGGGCCACGAATTGCGCAATCCGCTGTCGCCGATTCTGTCTGCGGTCGAAATCCTCAAACACTATCCCGGCGACGACGGCGGCAAAGTCAAACGCGCGCAGGAGATTATCGGCCGTCAGGCGAGTCATCTGCGCGATCTGGTCGACGACCTGCTCGACGTCGCGCGCATCACCACCGGCAAAATCACCCTTAAGAAGGAAACGCTGGACATCGCGAGTGCGGTCGATCGAGCGGCGGAACAGGTCCGCGCGCTGATGGAAGCGAGAAGACACAAGTTCGAATTATCGCTGCCTGCCTCGCCGGTGTATGTTGAAGGCGACCCCGGCCGTATCACGCAAGCGCTGACCAATCTCCTCAGCAACGCGGCTAAGTTCACCGAGCCCGGCGGAACGATATCTTTGAAAATCGCCGTAGGTCGCGACGATATTGCGATCACGGTGAAGGACACCGGAATGGGGATTTCTGCAGAAGTCCTGCCGCGCGTGTTCGATTTATTCGCACAGTCTCAGCGCGCGCTGGATCGCGCGCAAGGCGGCCTCGGCATCGGCCTGACGATCGTGCGCCGCCTGGTCGAATTGCATGGCGGCCGCGTTGCCGCGACCAGCGCGGGGCCCGGACAAGGCAGCGAGTTCACCGTGCATCTGCCTACGCTCGATGCCGGTACATGCAACCATGCGGTGCAAGCAAACGCAGATACCAGATCGCGCCGCATTCTCATCGTCGACGACAACGTCGATGCGGCCGACATGCTCAGCGTCGTGCTGGCTCTCGACGGCCATATCGTCAAGACTGCCGGCGATGGGCCACGCGCCTTGCAGCTAGCGTACGCATTTCGCCCGGATGTGGTGCTGCTCGATCTGGGACTGCCCGGCATGAGCGGATTCGAGGTCGCCAAGGCGCTGCGCGCATCCGACACGCTCGGACAGATCACGCTGATCGCGGTCACCGGCTCCGGTCAGGACGAGGATCGACGCCGGACCCATGCTGCTGGATTCGACCATCATCTGATAAAACCGGTCGAGCTGGAAACGCTGGCCGCGGTCATCGAGGCATAGTCGAAGCTCGCGCAATCGCAGCCGCGCGAACCGCCGCGCCGCACCGGTTTTCCAATCGTTCCGATCTCCCGTCGCGCACCGTCTGCGCGAAATGTGCAGGCGTAGAATGTGCGCTTCGCACCCACCAACAGGAGAACGGCAGCATGCTTCCACCCCGCATCGATACCAAGATCGTTCAGCAAAGCATCGGGCCGTATGCCGATACTCGGCAATCCGTTGCAGAACGCGCCGCCATTTATGCGGATCTGCTCGGCTTCGTGCCACCGCGCATCGAGGCACGTCTGCATGTTACCGGTGCGCTCGATCCTGAACTGCTCGACATGCAAGAGCGGCTGCGCGAGCACGCGATGTATCCGAAGTGTTTTGATGTCAAGACCGTGCAGATGATGCTGTTCGGCATGCTGCTGATGGATCTGAGCGATGCCGCCCAGGTGCATGCGATCGCCGCACGGCGGGCCGGCGCAAGCTGGGAAGAGCTGCAGGCGGTGATCAGTCTGTGCTTTTTGTTTCGCGGACTTTCAGCTGCGAATCGCGGCGCGGAGATTCTCGCGAATCTCGCCAAACGCGAACAAGACGAGGCGCAGCCGAGTTGAACGCGCCGCTTATGCGCGCTTTTCGATGACTGCCGACTGAATCGGTCAGCCTTTCATTCTTCCGTCGCGCGAGTCGAGCTCGATGCACAGGTGGAACGATGCTCAGCGCGCATACGCATATTCGCTTAACCGTCGCAAGCGTCAAGGTGCGCCTCGCGCAGCATCGTCCCGAACGCTAGGGAAGCTCTGAACAAGTCTTGCGAAGCGCGTTGCGTCAGGTGCGGATGGATGCGAGGCGTCGCGGCGAAGCCAAGGTAGGTACCTTGGCGAGGGGCGCAACGATGCAGACGCCGCACCTGACACAACCCAATAATCTGTCGTCTCTATAGAGGGACCGGGGTGATTTGGGCCGATGGCCGCGTGCGCTCGTCCTGGTGTAGGCGGGCTACACGGCGTCCTCGCCCTCTTGCCCTCGGCCCAAATCACC
>JBBRGM010000435.1:0-4292 GCA_038240725.1 Burkholderiales bacterium
CGGGTCATCCGCTGGCGCCGAATTCACCTCCCATCGCATGCGTCCCAGCAAATATTGCGTGTCGACTTTTGCCGGACCAACCAAGCCCGCTGAGAACGTAACGAAGCGAAATTGATCGTCCTGTTCCCAATACCAGTCCGATGACATCTCGGTCAGGCTGCGGAATCGCGTCTCGCTCTCGCGCAATGCCGCTTCGGCGGTCCGCCGCGCCGAAATATCTCGCAGCATGCCGATGAACAACGTTTGACTGCCTAAGCTCACCTGGCTGACACCGACATCGAGATATACCGTTGTGCCATCCTTACGCACTGCGCTGGTTTCGCGGTCCACGCCAGCCAGCCGCGGGTCGCTCGCGGCGCCGGTTGGATTCAGATAGTGGTCTTTGAACTCCGCACCGCGCGCAGCCATGATGATGGTCATGTTCTGCCCGATGAGCTCGGCTTCCGTGTAGCCGAACATGCGCGCCGCTGCAGGATTCGCCGCCTGGATTTGCCCCTGCGGATCGATGATCAAGATCGCGTCGAACGCGTTCTCGATGATCGCGGACAGTCGCTCTTCGCTGGCGCGCAGAGCTTTCTCCGCAGCGCTTCTGCGCGCTTCGATGCCATGATTGCGCCAGGCGACGGCGAGATATTCCGCTGCTTCCGTTACCGTTTGCACCTGATGCTCGGTCCACTGGTGGGGACGCGCGGCGCTGGCGGCGAGTACACCGCCCAGCGCTTCTTCCTGACGAATTGGAATGAGCAGCAGCGCAGCTACCAGGCGGTACATGTCCGACGCGCGTGCGTGCACCTCATCGTTCGCGGCCAGATCTTCGATAACTATCGGTTCGAGTGTTTGCAGACGGGCGAGATATGGTTCGGTCGCAGTCAACTGCGAATCGGTATTCGCAACAATCGGCAGCGCGCAATCGGTCACGCAACACAATATCCGCGATGCGCGCTCCGCATCGACCGTGCAGTAATGCCAGCGCAAGCCGGGAAACGTCTGCGACAAGCGGGCTACTGCGCGCTCCGTGATTTCCACGACCGCCAAACCGCGCGTCATATCCGCAGCGATTGCATTGAGGAGCCGCAATCGCTCCTGACTTTCCACCAACGCCTGTTCGGCGCGCTTGCGCTCACCGATATCGGTGATGAGCGAGACGATGTAGTTCTCTCCGTCCGACAGCGAGATGGCATATTTGCTCTTCAGTCCCCAATGCGCGTAGCCGCCGGGCGGATCGAAAAACTGCTCGACCAGAATCGGTTTCCCGCTCAGCAGAACGGCATCGTCTTCGGCAAACATGGCGTTCGCGCTTTCCGAGCCGAGAAAATCCGCGTCTGTCTTACCGAGCAATTCCGCGCGGGCGCGTCCCATGAATCGACAGAAGGCGTCGTTCAATAGCACCCAGCGATGTTCGCGATCCTTCAGGAACAGCGGCGTCGGCAGCGCATTGATGATCTCTTCCAGATATTGGCGGCTGCGCTCGGCCTGCGACGCAGCCCGCTTGATCTCCGTCACGTCGGTCACCGAACCGACCAGCACGTCGTGCGCATCCGTGTCCTGAAAAATCATCTTGCGAATTACGACCGTGTGCGCGACGCCTTGCCGGTCGACGACAGTTTCCTCATTTACATTCTCCTCCCG
This sequence comes from Burkholderiales bacterium, assembly GCA_038240725.1. Classification (GTDB taxonomy): domain Bacteria; phylum Pseudomonadota; class Gammaproteobacteria; order Burkholderiales; family SHXO01; genus SHXO01. The sequence goes on from JBBRGM010000435.1 coordinate 1,630, forward strand.
CGACCTGAACACGATCTCGTCCTGTGCGCGGAACACCGCGGCTTCTGCCGGCGAGAACACCTCGTCATCTGTTTTGTTCAGCAGCATATCGCGCGGCCGACCGAACAACGCGCACGCGGCATCGTTGACAAGGATGAGCCGGTGCTGGCGGTCTTTAGCGAAGATCGGATGCGGCACCGCATTGATGAGCGAGTCGAGAAATTTTTTGGTATTTTCTGCGGCCACCGCTACACGTTTGCGCTCGGTGATATCGGTAATGCTGCCGATCAGGTATCGACCGCCGTCGGCCAGCAGTAGACTGCGCTTGGACTTGAGCACCCAGCGCGTTTCGCCGCGAACGGTCTGAAACGATTCCTCGTAGACTAGCGGCCGGTCGCTTCTGTGCGCCATGTCGTCCTGCTCCCAGAATGCTTGTGCCTGTTCTGCGGAGAACAGATCGGCGTCTGTGCGGCCGATGACATCATCGCGCGTGGCACCGAGAAATTCGAGCGCAGCGTTGTTCATCAGCAGCCAGCGATGCTGTGCGTCCTTGACGAACAACGGCGCGGGCACCGCTTCGAGCAGCGCATGCAGAAATTCGCGTGCGCGGGTCGATTCCATCTCGGCGTTCTTGCGCTCGTCGATGTCGACGAACATACCGACGATGCCACGCCGGCCGTCCGGCAATGCAACCGGCGTCTTCGACTTGAACCCCCAGCGACCCACGCCGTCGGGAAACATCTGCAGATGTTCGGTTACCACGCGCACGCCGGCAAGAAACGCGTCGTCGTCTTCGCGAAATCGCTCTCGCGCAGTGGCTGGATCGAGCATGGCGGAATCGTCTTTGCCAAGCAAGTCTTCGCGCTGTGCGCCGTACATTCGACAAAACTCGTCGTTCACGTGCAGCCAGCGGTGCTGTTCGTCCTTCACGAAAATCGGCGCCGGCAGCGCATTGATGAGATTGTCGAGAAACTGGCGATTAAGCTCGACCGTGCGCGCGCCGCGTTTGAGCTCGCTGACGTCGGTGCTCACGCCGACGAGGTAGCGCGTGCCGTCGTCCATCCGTACCGGCGAGATCGTCTGCAGCACCCAGACTTCGCGCCCGTCCACCATGTGGGGGGCGGGATCGAAGTTGGTAGAACGCTCGCTCATTGCGGCCTGACGATCGCGGCTTGCAATCTCAACCGCGAGCTCGGCCGGCAGCACCTCTTCCGGGCGCTTGCCGATCAACGCCTCGCGCTGGACAGCGAGCAGTGCCGCACACGCCTCGTTGGCCAGCAGCCAGCGGCCGGCTTCGTCCTTCACGAACACACCTTGCGGCATCGTCTCGATCACTGCTTGCAGAAAAGCGCGACTGCGTTCGGCTTCGATTTCCGCGTGCTTGAGTGCCGTTACATCGACGGTCAGGCCGACAACATAGCGCTCATCCTTGGACAGCTCGACCGCGACCTTGGATTTGTTGTACCAGCCGGTGCGTCCATCCGGGAACGTAACGGGCTCCTGCACGACCGCCGGTCCCTCGGATCGCATCGCCCAATCGTCGTGCGCCCACGCGCGCGCTGCATACTCGGCGTCGTGAACATCCGGATCCGATTTCAGCAGCAGCTCATCTCTGCGCTTGCCGAGCATGCGGGCGAACGCGTCGTTGAACATCACCCAGCGGTGTTGCGCGTCTTTCACGAATACCGCATGCGGCAATGCGTTCATGAGCGCATCGAGAAACTTGCGGGCACGCTCGGCTTCCAGCTCGGCTCGCTTTTGCTGCGAGATATCGACGGTGATGCCGACCAGATAACACTCGCCATCGTCCAGGCGGACGCTGGTCTCGCTTTGGATGTTCCAGCGCGGCGGCTCGCCGGGAATTTCCACGCATGCCTCGAACAGCAGCGAGCCCCCCGCTTCGAATAACGCGTCGTCCCGCGCGCGAATCTGCACCGCATGATCCGGAAATACGTCAGCGTCCGACTTGCCGACGTAGTACGACGGCGATTCGCCGTGTGCCTTGGCGAACGCCTGATTGACCATCAGCCACCGATGTCCGCGATCTTTCACCCAGAACGGCTGCGGAATCGCATTGATCACCAGGTCGAGGAACTGTCGGCTGTGCTGCGCAGCGAGCTCGGACGCCTTGCGACCCGTGATGTCGATGTGGGCACCGGTGACTCGCCGCACGACGCCGGCGTCGTCTCGCTCAGCTTTCGCGCGCGCCAGGATCCAGCGGTAGCTGCCATTTTTGTGCCGCATGCGAAATTCCAGCTCGAACGAAATACGCTCATCGGCAAGCAGCGTCCCGATCCGGGCCTTGATCGTGGGCCGATCGTCCGGGTGAAGCTGGGCTTCCCAGGATAACGGCCGGTTCTCGATCTCATGATCTTCGTAGCCGATCTGGCGTTTCCATTCCGGCGTATAGAACGCCTCGTCGGCAATCGGATCCCAGACCCAAAGGCCAACGTTGGACGCCCACAACGCAATGCGCAGGCGCTCCTGACTCTCGCGCAATTCGCGTTCGGCCTGCCGCCGCGTGCTTTCAGAGCGCGCATTGCGAAGCGCGACGCCAAGTACTTCGCCGACTTCGCGCATGGCATTTTGTTCGTTGCGCGTCCACCGTCGCGGCAGCTGCGCATCGACGCGCAGCACGCCGATGGCTTCGCCGCCGTGGTGAATCGGAACGCACAACAGAGCGC
>JBBRGM010000436.1:0-4291 GCA_038240725.1 Burkholderiales bacterium
AGACCCACACCGAACCCATTGGTGGACGCGACCGGCGCGCTGAACAACTGATTTGCGAGCTGCTCGTTGATCGGCTCGCCGCTGTCGCCGACTGTGATTACGCATCCGCCTTGCCACTCGACGGATGCACGGACCGTAATATCAGGAAATGAACGCCGCTTATTCAGCGCGTTCTGCAGCAAGTTATCGATCACCCGGTCGAACAAATCGACAGGAATCTCAGCACTGTCGGGGACGCCCTTGTTATCGAATTCCACGCCCTCATGCCCGTAGCGTTGCTCGACCTCGCGCCACCACGCGAGCGCGTTAGACGCCTGCGGCGGCCCACGCTCGCCGGAGTTGAGTTTGTCCAGCGTACTCTGCAAACGCCGCCTGATTTGCGGCAGTTGCCGTTGCACCAGCCGACGCACTTGCGGTGAATCGCCTGCATCGTCCGACTCGACCGCCGCGCACAATGAGCCCAATGACTGGAGAAGGTTCTTTACATCATGTGTGAGGCGCGAGCCGGTTTCGTAGATGGCATGCATATAGGCGTTCTGCCGCTGCTCTTGCTCCCGGCGTTTGGCCTCGTAATAGTCCGCCAGCAGACGCCCGAGAAGTCGGATATGAAGAACCAGCGCAGGACTTGCGGACCAGCGGGTATACAACGTGAAGTTGACTTCGCCGAACCCGCACGGCGTGCCGTAGCGCGAAACTTTGCCCACGGTGGCGCGAGTTTGCGTAGTCTGCCATTCGATTCCCTCCACCCATGGGAGTGCAGCCATTTCATCAGCAGCAAGCGCAAGGAATCGATCAGGATCGCGCTCGCGGTCGGCAAGATTGGCGAGACCATGCATCCAACGTTCGAACGGCATGCCGACGCTCAAGAAATAGCGCGTGAGCAAATGTCCTATGCCCGCAAATCCTGCCCGCGGATCCCACAACCACGACAGAGCAACGAGAATTCCGCCGATAACCATCAGCGCCTGCGCCAGCGCTACGACGTAATCGCCGTGGCTCACTTGCCGAATGACGAAGGCGCCCAGCACCAGGACCACGACCATGAGAAACAGCAGCAGGCTGTAGATCAAATCGACCGAGTAGTTCGACGAGGCACGCGTGCGTTCCGTCTTTACCAGGAAAATAATGACGAGCGGCGCAATCAAGCCATAGCGAACGGCGGCCATGAGCACGCCGCCGAACTCGGCGCCTTCGAACAGATGCGGCACAACCCAGATGAGCAAGATGGCAATCAGATACGCGGCAGCGATCAGCGACGCGATGCGCTGGCCGAAATTCTTTATCGCCGGTACCTCGCCACCGATCACGGCAAACAGCACCGACAGCCACAGCGCCATCAGCCACCAACTCTCCGCAACGACGAGCAACGTTGCAGCGGCGATGATCAAGATCACCTGCCCTACGTACAGTTTCTGTTCGGTTCGCCATACCGGTTGCCAAAGCAGAAAACAGCCGAAATGGAACAGCAAAAAGGCGCGCGATACCGGCGCTCCGATCCCAAACACGAGGGCCACGTGCAGACCGAACAACATGAGTGCGAGCCAGTCTTGCTGACGCACGCTGTTCAACACGCGCAGGACACGCCGACGCGAACGACCGAACGCGGCGCCGCTGTCTACCGCATTCGCCTCTACGGGCGGAGCGTCATTACGCAACGCTTGCACCTCGGTTCGTTGCAATGTTAGGCAAGGCGCTCATCATCGCGCGCTTCACGCTGCTGGAAGCAGTGCGAACTCGGCTATTGTGGGTGGTGCTCATCTTGTTCGGCGCGCTGTATTTCGGCAGTCTCTTTATCCAGCATATTTCAGTGACGGAATCCGCTCGCATGCAGACGGGTTTCCTGGCAGCAACGATACGCTTTGCAGCGGTTATCGTTCTGAGCCTGCACGTTGCGAGCAGCATGGTCCGCGAGTTCAACGATAAAGGCATCGATCTTCTGCTTTCACTCGATTTGCCGCGCGCGGTTTACTACGTCGGGAAATTCCTCGGGTTTGCGGGGATTGGTATTGCAATCGCCGTGGTGGCGTCACTCGCATTGCTCGGCGCCACGTCCGTAGGGGGCTTGGTCTGGTGGGCGATCAGCCTCGCGTTCGAGCTCGTCCTGATTGCTGCCCTCGCTTTATTCTGCGTCATGACGTTCGCCCAGATCATGCCTGCCATCAGCTTCGTGCTCGCATTTTACTTGCTCGCTCGCAGCATGAGCGCCGTCCGCTTGCTAAGCGAATCGCCGCTTCTGTCGCAGTCCGACATGACTAATCGGGTCATAGCGCATGCGGTAGATGCGTTGGCGTGGTGTCTTCCCAATCTAGACCAATTTACCGCGACTGCTTGGTTGGTCGACTCCGGTACGCCAAACGCGCTTGCCATCGTCGCGCTGCAGACCTGCATCTATGCGGGCTTGCTGATTGCTGCGGGTCTGTTCGATCTCTATCGCAAGAATCTTTGAGCTATGAACGAACGGCGCATCGGCTCGGTACCCCGTCCGCTTCGGATCCTGCTGCCGACGCTGTTAGCAGTTCAGCTTACGTTCTCGCTGCTGCAACCACGCCCTCAGGCGCGAGCCGATCAACTCTCGCCGCCACCGCCTCTACCGCTTGCGCGCGTGATGACCGCTGGCGAGCCGATCGCGTTCGCGCAAATGCTGACGCTGTACCTGCAAGCGTTCGACAACCAGCCCGGTATCAGCATCCCATTCGCTGCCCTTGATTACGACACGGTAAGCGCGTGGCTGGAGCGGATTCTCGACCTGGATCCGAGAGCACAATATCCGCTGATGATGGCGTCACAGCTTTATGCGGAAGTGCCGGACGAAAATAAACGGCGCCAGATGTTCGATCTGGTCTATCGGAAATTCCTCGAGGATCCCGATCGGCGCTGGCCGTGGCTCGCGCACGTAGCGATCATGGCCAAGCACCGCCTTAAAGATCTGCCGCTGGCGCTGCACTATGCGCAGGCCATCTCGACCTATGCAACGGGTACCCATGTGCCGCACTGGGCACGCCAGATGCGGATTTTTCTCTACGAAGATATGGGTGAGTTCGAAACCGCCAAGGTGCTATTAGGCGGCCTCCTCGACAGCGGTGTCGTGACCGACCCTCATGAAATCCACTTCTTGATCGAACAACTAAACCGCTTGAGTACCGCCGATAAGTCGTCAACGCCGTCGGGAAATTGACGGCGAAGCCCGAGCGCTGAAATCGCTGGTCGCGCACCTCAGCCTCAACGGTACCGCCTTCCGATCAGTTACTTAGACTTATCGTCTCTCTAGAGAGACAAAGTTCCGATCCCATGGCATCATGCGCGTTCTTCAGAAAACATCCGCTAAACCACTAATTTTCAACCTGATATTCGTTGGCATGTTTTTGGCTGATAGAAAGCCCGAGGCAGCCAACAATGGAATTGAATGCATACCGGTCGACAACAGGGATTCACGCTCCTCGAGATCGTGATCGTCGTAGTTATCGTCGGATTCATTTTGGCGTCTGTCGTTAAGGGACATGAAATGATAACGAGCGCGAAGGTCAAGCGGGTGGCTGGACAACTCGACGAAGTGCGCGCGGCGTACCTCGGGTTCCAAGATCGCTTTCGCGCGCTCCCCGGCGATTATGCGGAAGCGCCACTGAATCTCGAGTGCGGCAGCACGCCGTGTCTGCATGGAAACGGCGACAGTCGCATTCGCGATGACGAGCCTGTGGTGACCAGTAATCAAGTGCATGAAGAATTGCTCGTGTGGACGCATCTGTCGAGCTCAGGGTTTTTAAAAGGCAATTATCGAATGACCGACGGTGAGGCTCTACCGACCGATGCAAACGCGATCAAGAACGCGTACTCGGTTTATCTTCAGATCGCATTCGATGGTGTTTACGGCATGAACGGCGCGAGCAACCCCAGGCACAACTTGAAAAGCGGTGCGCAGATTCCAGTCGCCGTGTTGGCGGAGCTCGACCTGAAGGTCGACGACGGCAAGCCTTATAAGGGAACGCTGCAGTTCTCGCCTTATCAGGGTCGTGCCACAGTGGCCCCGCTGGAGGGAGGCCCGACGGCCTGCACGACCGCAATTGATATCAATGCGGATTGGAACATCCAGAGCGACAACGCAAATTGCGGAGCGGCTGTCAGCTTTTAGCGAATGAGTTGAGCGAGTCGATCGCCGGCGCGGAATCGACTCTTGAGAAAAAGTTTTTTTCTAACGATGAAGTGAAGGGACAGAGGAGTACGCCATGAAACGCAATGCATCAGGATTTACCTTGATTGAAATCGCCATCGTACTGGTCATCATAGGCCTGCTGCT
>JBBRGM010000437.1:0-4287 GCA_038240725.1 Burkholderiales bacterium
GAAGCGCTCGGGCTCGACGTTCGAGCGCATGCATTTCCTGACCATCATGCGTTCGCAGCAGACGATCTCGCCTTCGCCGGCGACGCAATTGTGCTGATGACAGAGAAGGATGCAGTAAAATGCGCTGCATTCGCGCGGGAGAACTGGTGGTATCTCCCGGTCGACGCCGAGATCGATCCCGCACTCGGCAATCTGATCCTCGCCAAATTGAGATCCCGGAATGGACGCCAAGCTGCTTGATATCCTCGTGTGCCCAATCTGCAAGGGGCCTCTGCTGTACAAAAAACCTGAGAAAGAACTGATCTGCCGGCCGTGCCGGCTTGCCTATCCGGTGAAGGACGACATTCCGGTCATGCTCGAAGACGAGGCGCGCAAGCTGCCGCCGGAAGAAGAAATCTAGCGCGAGCGTCGCGAACAATCGGAGCAATCGAGCATGGCCGCGCAAGCGCCACCTTTCGTCGTCGTTATTCCTGCTCGGTTTGCATCGACGCGACTGCCCGGCAAGGCGCTGCTCGATATAGCCGGTAAACCGATGGTCATCCATGTCGCCGATCGTGCGCGGTCGAGCGGCGCCGGCGAAGTGTGGATTGCCACCGATGACGCGCGCATCGTCGATGCTGCGCATGCGCATTCGCACCAGGCGATGATGACTTCAGCGCAGCATGCGTCCGGCACCGATCGCATCGCCGAAGTCGCGAAAATGCGCGGCTGGAGCGATGACACTATCGTGGTGAACGTCCAGGGCGACGAGCCGCGCATCGTACCGGATCTGATCCGCGAGGTCGCCGGGGTGCTGCAACAGCGTCAGCAAGCGGCCATGTCGACTGCGTGTCACGCGCTGCATCGGGACGTCGACTTGTTCGATCCGAACGTCGTAAAGGTTGTGCTCGACGCAAATGGCGATGCGCTGTACTTCAGCCGAGCGACGATTCCGTGGGCGCGCGACGCATTCGCGACAGACCGCACAGCGATTCCCGCTGATTTGCCGGTGTATCGTCACATCGGCATCTATGCCTATCGCTGCGGCTTTTTGCGCGACTACACGCAGCTCACGCCACCTGCAATCGAGCGCTTCGAAGCGCTCGAACAGCTGCGCGCACTGTGGCACGGCTTCAAGGTGGCAGTGACGATCACACCGTACGCGCCCGAAGCCGGAGTCGATACGCCGCAGGATCTCCATGCGGTACGTCGTCTATTCGCGGCCGGGAGCTGACCCTATAATCAGGCTACAGTGGCGCAAGTTCGCAATCGCGCCGGGATTCGCTAAATCGGTGCGGCTTCGGTACACCTGTAGACACGGCTGATGCGCGCGGCAATAACTAACGTTTTATCGAACACGGACAACTTATGAGATTGATACTGCTCGGCGCACCCGGTGCTGGCAAGGGCACGCAGGCGGCGTACCTGTCGCAGAAGTTCGGCATCCCACAGATTTCCACCGGCGACATGCTGCGCACAGCGGTGAAGAACGGCACACCGCTCGGCCTCGAAGCGAGAAAGTTCATGGATGCCGGCGCACTGGTACCCGACGACGTCATCATCGGGCTGGTGAAAGACCGCATCGCGCAGCCGGACTGCGCCAAAGGTTTTCTGTTCGATGGCTTTCCCCGAACGATCCCGCAGGCGGACGCAATGCGCGCCGCCGGCGTCGGTCTCGATTACGTGGTGGAGATCGACGTGGACGACGGCGAGATCATCAAACGCTTGTCGGGTCGGCGCGTGCATGCCGGCTCCGGCCGCACCTATCACATCCATTTCAATCCACCGAAAGCCGCGGGCAAGGACGACGCGACCGGCGAAGAGCTGATCCAGCGCGAAGACGACAAGGAAGCGACGGTCGGCAAGCGGCTGGACGTGTATCACAAGCAGACCAAACAGCTGATCGACTACTACTCGAAATGGGCAGCCAGCGGCAACAGCGGCGCGCCGCAATATCGAAAAATTTCCGGCACCGGCAGCGTCGATGAAATACGCGACCGCTTGTTCGCAGCACTCGATTCGAACTGAGAATTCCGTTCCCCGCAATGGGTATCGCACACGTGCATCGCTGTCCGTGTGCGATCGACAAGGGCTAGACATGGCAAAAAAGAATGCTTTCTATGCACAGTCCGGCGGCGTCACTTCCGTCATCAATGCATCTGCATGCGGCGTTATCGAAACGGCACGCAAGCACAAAGACAAGATCGGCAAGTTGTACGCCGGACGCAACGGCATACTCGGCGCGTTAACCGAAGACCTCATCGACACCGGCAAAGAATCGGCCAAAGCGATCGCTGCTTTGCGCTACACGCCGTCGGGCGCGTTCGGTTCGGCGCGCTACAAACTGAAAGGCCTGGAGCAGAATCGCGCCGAGTACGAGCGCCTCATCGCAGTATTCAAAGCCCATAACATCGGTTATTTTTTCTACAACGGCGGCGGCGATTCAGCGGACACCTGTCTAAAGGTATCGCAGCTTTCGGAGGCGATGGGCTATCCGATCACCTGCGTGCACGTCCCGAAAACCGTCGACAACGATCTGCCCATCACCGATTGCTGCCCCGGTTTCGGTTCGGTAGCGAAATACGTCGCCACCAGCATTCGCGAAGCGAGTTTCGATGTCTTGTCGATGGCGAAGACTTCCACCAAAGTATTCGTGCTCGAGGTGATGGGGCGTCACGCCGGCTGGATCACCGCCGCGTGCGGGTTAGCCGCCGAGAAGCCGAGCGATGGTCCGCATATTTTGTTGTTTCCGGAAATTACGTTCGATCAGAACCGTTTCATCGCCAAGGTCGACGCCGCGGTAAAAGCGTACGGCTACTGCGTGATCGGCGTGTCTGAAGGTTTAAAAGGACCGGATGGCAAGTTCATGTCGGAATCGGGGCTGCGCGATGCATTTGGGCATGCACAGCTCGGCGGCGTAGCGCCGGTGATCGCCAATCTGGTGCGCGAAAAGCTCAAATACAAATATCACTGGGCCGTCGCAGATTATCTTCAGCGCGCCGCTCGCCACATCGCATCGAAGACCGACGTTGCGCAGGCCTATGCAGTCGGCAAGGCCGCCGTTGAGATGGCGCTGAAAGGCAACAATGCGGTGATGCCGACGATCGTTCGCAAATCCGCGAAGCCGTACAAGTGGGGCATCGGTATCGCCCAGCTTAAGGACGTTGCGAATGTGGAGAAGTTTATGCCGCGCGATTTCATCACCGAAGACGGCTTCCACATCACGCCGCGTTGCCGCGCGTACTTGTCGCCGCTGATTCAGGGCGAAGATCCGCCGCCGTTCAAAAACGGCCTGCCCGATTACGTGACGCTGAAGAATGTGGCGGTGGCAAAGAAGATCGCCGAGGCATTCAAGGTTTAGCCACGGTATAGGCGCGCTACCGTCGCCCAATCCAGACGATTCGCTCGTACACGAACGGCCGGCGATCGGGCACACGCGTTGATCAAAATCGGCGTTGCCCCACAGCGCTTCCCTTCCACGGCGGCCTCAGCCGCCGCAGCTTTTTCTGCTCTATTCCCCATTAAGCAATGAGGCGTTTCGGTGCGCCTGCTAACGCGGTCGATCAATTTCGCGCCCGAATTCCGGTAGAATCGCCCGTTATTTTCCGCGGCCACCCTAATTTCGCTTGTTCCGTACCGGGCGAAGCGCTCAAGTGGAACGACAACGCGCTGGCGATAATCACGACAGCGCGGGCGGCGGGAAATCGATTTCGTCTAAGAAAACCTTTTGGGGGGATTCATGTACACCGGACTTTTCATTGCCCTGGCCTGCGCTATCGTCGCCCTGATATACGGCGCAGTCTCGATCTCCTGGATTCTCAAGCAGTCCGCGGGCAACGCGCGCATGCAGGAGATTGCAGCGGCGATTCAGCAAGGGGCCAACGCCTACCTCAACCGCCAATACACCACGATCGCCATCGTCGGCGCGGTATTGTTCATCATCATGGGCGTTGCGCTGAACTGGTATAGCGCATTCGGATTCTTGACCGGCGCGGTGCTGTCCGGTGTGACCGGTTACATCGGCATGTCGATTTCGGTCCGCGCCAACGTGCGCACCGCGCAAGCCGCAAGTCACGGCATCAACGCCGCGCTCGCGGTTGCCTTTCGCGGCGGCGCTATTACCGGCATGCTCGTGGTTGGCCTCGGACTGCTGGGCGTCACCGGTTACTACTGGCTGGTCTGGGCGATTTCCAGCAACCCCGACACTGCACTGCATTCGCTGGTTGGACTCGCATTCGGCGGTTCGCTGATTTCGATCTTTGCTCGACTCGGCGGCGGCATCTTCACCAAAGGTGCTGACGTCGGTGC
>JBBRGM010000438.1:0-4287 GCA_038240725.1 Burkholderiales bacterium
GAGGACATCGTAATGAACACGCGATCAGTTCTAACCTTAATCGCAGGCATCGGCCTCGCTGCAAGCTTGCAATACGCCCTGGGTGGCGATGAAGACGACGCCCAAGCTGCGGCGCTGCAGAAGTCGGGCGAGATCATGTCGAAGGATGACATCCTTCAGAAAGTCCGCACTGAACATCCAGGAAAGATCCGCGAGACCGAGCTGAAGAAAAAAGGCGGTCAATATATTTACGAGATCGACGTCGTCGGCGACGACGGTAAGAAGAAAGAATTCAGCTACGACGCCAAGACCGGCAAGTTTCTCAGCGCAGAGAACGATGACGACGATGGTGACGACGACGATTGAACCGTCCGAGACGTTAATCAAACCTAACGGCGCAATTGGCGAAGGTCTGATCTGCTCGTATCGCGCCTGCGGATCAGACCTTCGATCATCACCAGTCCTCTCGTACCGCGCGGATCGCGTCCGTGCGCATTGCCCGACGCGCGCTGATCGCGGCCGAGACCGTCGCGAGTGCCAGCATGCTGATCGCAAACGCCCCCAATCCGAGCCACGGGATGTGGAGCTCCATGCTCCAGTGAAATGATTGCCGGTTGACCACTTCGATCAGCACCAGACTGACCGTCCAACCCAGCCCCAGTCCCACTGCAAGTCCGACGGCGCTGGAAAAGAAACCTTCCAGCCCGAGCATCGTCGCCAACTGCCGCCGCGTCATACCGATGTGGCGCAGCATGCCGAACTCGCGCCGTCGCGCCAGCACCTGACTCGCTAGGCTGCTGGTCAACCCGAACAATCCGATGATGATGGCGCAGGCTTCCAGCGCGTAAGTGACCGCGAACGTACGATCGAAGATGGTGAGCGAGCGCCGGCGAATCTCGCCCGGTTCGCTAAGCTCGAGCCGGTCGGCATTGGCCACCGCGCGTAGCAGCGCCGCGCGCACTTCGTGCGCTGTCGTACCGGGCGAGAGCCAGAGTGCCGCGTCGCTGACCAGCCGATCGCCGGTGAGCTGAACATACACCGCGCGCTCGATCAGCAGCGAACCGTTCTGCCGCGCATAGTCGCGCCATATCCCCGTAACCGTGAACGGTATCGCGCGCCCCGCCAGCGGGATCAGCAAACGCGCACCCGGGCGCACAGCGAACAGATCGGCAAGCGGTTCGCTGACCCACACCGCGGGCGGATCATCCGGTCCCGGCCGAACCACATTCGAGATCAATGGCAATACGCTCTGTGCCCGTGCCGGGGTCAGGTCGCGTGCGAGCAACGTCACGCGTGGGCGCGCAGGATCGAGCACGATCTGCTGCGAGCGCAGCCATTCCACGCGTTGAATGCCTGGCACCGCGGCGATCGCGCGCTGCGCGGTCAGATCGATGAAACCGGTGTCCGAGGGCGAGCCGGTGCGCACATAGAGATCGGCCGGCAACATGCGCTCGAGCCACTGATCCAGCGAATCTCGAAACGACGCCACCATGATCGCCATTGCAGTGGCGAGACTGACTGCGGCAACGATGGCAGCCAGTCCGATGCCCGCTTGCGCAGTCGTGCCGCTCAGATGTGCGATCGCAAGTGTGCGCGCGGGGCGACCACGCAGGGACATGCGACTGAACACCGCCGCGGTAAGCCAGGGCATCAGTAGGATCGTACCGAACAGCAGCAGCGCAATCGCGACGTAACCGGCGATGGGCAATCCGCCGATCGCCGGCAGCAACAACGAAAGCGCACCGATTGCAATCAGCGCAAGTCCCAGGTACGGACGCTGCAGACGCCGATAGCCGAGCTGTTCATCGCCGGCCTTGAGAGCCTGCGCAGGCTGCGCGCGCGCAGCCTCGAATGCCGGCAAGATGCCGCCCGCCACCGACGCGACGATGCCGGCGAAGAAATACAGCAGGACCGCACGCCATTCGAGTTGCAGTTGCGGCTGCACGCCGGCAAAGAATCCGGCGCCCAGATCGGCGCCAACGGACCCCGCGACTACGCTCGCTAACGCATACCCCGCGAGCAGACCGAGACCTGCCCCGGCAGCACCGACTAGCACGCTTTCCGCCGCAAGCAGGCGCACGATCTCCCCGCGCGTCATGCCCAGCACGCGCAACAACGCCAGCTCGGGGCGACGCCGCACGACCGCGAGCGCCTGTGTCGAAAGCACGAGCAGACCGCCGGTGAACAACGCGACCAGCGCCAGCACGTTCAAGTTCACGCGGTACGCACGCGACATGCGAAGATTTGATTGCACCGCGGACTGCGGCGATTCGACGTAGACACCGGTCAGCAGTTCGCGCTGCAGCCGCTCTTGAAACGCACTGGCATCGACGCCGGGACGAAGCCGCAAGTCGACGCGCGTTACGGTTCCGGGCCGCAGCAGCCGCCATTGCGCTGCTGCGATGTCCATCACCGCCACCCGCTGTCCGACCGCGCTTGCCGACAGTAATCCGGCGACGCGAAATTCGACCGCTTGCAGTCCGACTTGAATGCGGAGCTTGTCGCCCGGCTTCAGCGCCAGCCAGCGCGCAGCCGCAGCCGATAAGAACACCGTATCGGCGCGCAGCGTATCGAGCGCTTCGCCGTCGTTGCCGACGAGCGCAGGCTGCACGCGGCCGGCGCGAAACACATCGATCCCCAGGACGTGGAGCGAATCGGTTTGTCCGTCGACGTGCGCGTCGACTTCGACAATGGGACTCGCGACAGCGACCTCCGGCATCCGCGCGATCTTCGCGTACAACGCTTCATCGAAACCGGAACGCGGACCGCGCACCGTGAGGTCCGCCTCGCCGCTCAGAATCTGCAACGCCGAGGTAAATTCGCTGACGGCGGTTTGATTGATCGCCTGCACCGCGAATCCCAACGCGACGCCGAGTGCAATGGCCAGCACGCAAACCAGCAAGCGGCCCGGGCTTTGTTTCAACGGGCCACTCAGCAGCAGGATCGGCGGCCGTCGCGGAAGCGAAATGCTACGCGGGATCAAGTGCAGGCGAGAGGGCGCGCACCGCGCTGTCCGGAATCGCTGCCCGCCTTCCCGTCGGTGCGCGATGACGAACGCCCGAGCGGTATCATTTACTGGTCACCGCGCAAGCTCGCAACAAACTGCGCGATCGCGGACACCGTGCGTTCGCGCTGGTCGACATGCGGTGAATGTGCGCACGACTCGAGCATGAGCACTTCGCTCGGACCGCGTACCTGCCGCGCGATTGCATCGACCTGCGCGCGCGTGCCGTATTGATCGTCCTCGCCCTGAATCACCAAAGTCGGCACTTCGATGTTCGGCAGATACGCTTCGATATTCCATGCGCGAAAATCCGGATGCAGCCAGATATCGTTCCAACCCCAGAACGCGCCCGTGGCGTCATCGTGATAGCGCGCAAGCTTGACGGCAAGATCGGTGGTCCGAAACGTCGCCTTCGCCTGCGCGATGCTTGCCACAGTGATGTCTTCGACAAAGACGTGCGGCGCCATCGCAACGACGCCGCGTACGGGCCACTTTCCGGCCCCGGCGTGGATTAGCGCGATCGAGGCGCCGTCGCTGTGGCCGATCAGAATCGGAGCGTCGATAGCAAGCTCGCGCAGCACGGCCGGCAGCGTTTCCAGCGCCTCTCGATGCATGTAGCGAACATCGCGCGGCCCGCTCAGAGGATCGGATTTTCCGTAGCCATAGCGCGAGTACACCAGCGCTGAGCAACCGGTGGCGGCGGCCACCAGGTCAGGAAAATTCTTCCAAAGTGCGGTGGAACCCAAGCCTTCGTGCAGAAAAACGAGCGTGGGCCGCGACGCATCACGGGCGGCCGCGCCTTCGGGATGCACCCAGCGGTATTCGAGATGATGGCCGTTGGCCAAGAGTTGAGACACAGGCATTGAGTCGAGTTGGGTTCGTCCGGTTATAGCGTCTCGCGCAGCGTCGCTAAATGAGCTGCCATCCATAAGAGCGTCGGTTCCGGCGTCCGCTTATGGGATGACGAGCGTAGGACAAAGCTCACTCTGCATTCAGACGTCGACCGATTGCGGACACTTGGGCGGGCGGCTATGTTGATCGGTCACATTCAATGATTATCCTCGGAGACTCTCATGACCGAAACCGCCGCTTCGAATTCCGCGGATCTCAAGAAACTTGGCGAGCTCATCAAGGACGTGAAATTTGCGATGCTCACGTCGCAGAGTTCGGACGGCTCGCTCAACAGCAGGCCGCTCACCACGCTGCAAGTCGAATTCGATGGGACGCTCTGGTTCCTGGTGAACTGGGACTCGGAGAAAGTGCACGAGATGCAGCAGAATCCGCGCGTCAACGTCGGCTACGCG
>JBBRGM010000439.1:0-4287 GCA_038240725.1 Burkholderiales bacterium
GAATTCGCGCTCCGCCACGTAGGCGACGAACTCCTCTTCGCCGGCAGCGTCGAGCATCACCTTGACGAAGTAGCCCTGATATTCCACCGCCTTGACTCGCGCGCCGACCGCCGCCGTGCCGACCGCGGGCGCGACGGTATCGACGCGACGCAAGTGTATGTCATCGCGGCGCACGGCGACATCGATGCGATCGCCGGCGACCAGCCCCGCGCGCCCTGCCAGCGGCACTTCGATGCCACGTACGTCGGGCGCGCTCACCAGAACCGTTGCGCCGTTGACGTGCTCGACGCGACAGTGCAATACATTCTGGCCGCCGAGAAATTCGGCGACATAGCGATCGCGCGGCTGATCGTAGATCTCGCGTGCCGGCCCCGACTGTTTGATTTTGCCGCGCTCCATCACCACCACCAGATCCGCCAGCGCAATCGCTTCGAGCTGCGAATGCGTGACGTGCACGAAGGTGATACCGAGTTCCTGCTGCATGCGCCGCAGTTCCTGGCGCATCTGCACGCGCAATTGCTCATCGAGCGCCGACAGCGGTTCGTCCAGCAGCAACACGCGCGGCTCGGTGATCGCGGCGCGCGCCAGTGCGACGCGCTGCTGCTGACCGCCGGACAGTTGCCCCGGCAGGCGGCTCGCCAGCTCGGTGAGCCGCACCTTCTCGATCATTTCGTCAGCAGCTTTGTAGCGCTTGGTTTTCTCCACGCCCCGCACGCGCAAGGCGAAAGCGATGTTGTCGCGCACGGAGAGATGCGGAAACAGCGCGTACGACTGAAACATCATCGCCGTGCGCCGTTCCGATGGCGGCAGACCGACCACTTGGTCGCCGCCGATCAAGATGTCGCCTTCGGTCGGATCTTCGTGACCGGCGATCATGCGCAAAATGGTGGTCTTGCCGCAGCCCGACGGTCCGAGGAAGCAGCAATACGCGCCGTCCGGAATTTTGAGACTGACGCCTTCCACGGCCGGCACACCGCCGTATTCCTTGCTGACTCCGGCGAGCTCGATGTCGCCGCTTTTTGGGCCTGTCATACCGCTCCTGGTTAAGCCTTGGCGAGTTTGCCCGCACGCCGTTTCTGGATGTGCACGATGGCACCCAGACACAGGCCGATGATGAGAAATGAAACGATCGTAGTGACCGTTCCCAATGCGTAGAGCGATGGCGAGGTCACGTTGAGCGTCATGCTCCAGATCTCCAGCGGCAGCGTGTTGAGCGAGCCGGCGGTCTGCAACGTGCGT
This sequence comes from Burkholderiales bacterium, assembly GCA_038240725.1. GTDB lineage: Bacteria > Pseudomonadota > Gammaproteobacteria > Burkholderiales > SHXO01 > SHXO01. Next base: position 1,240 of record JBBRGM010000439.1, read on the forward strand.
GCGAATTCGTCGTACGACAAGGTGAAGCCGAACAGCGCGACGCCGACCAGGCCCGGCAGCAGGATGGGAATCACAACCATCCAGATCGTCTGCCACGGTGTGGCGCCGAGATCGCGCGCCGCTTCTTCCCAACTGCGATCGAAGCGCGACATGACCGCGAACATCACCAGTGCGCCGAACGGCAACGTCAAGGAGAGCTGCGCGCCGAGCGCCGATGTGGTCCAGCTCGGCGGAATGCCGAAATATTGAAACAGCAAGCCGATGCCGATGCCCAGCACCAGACCCGGCGCCACGAGACTGCCGATCATCGCGTAGAAGACGATGTTGTCGCCGCGGAATCGCCGGCGAAATGCCAGGCCGGCGAGAAACGACACCACCACCGTGATAACCGTGACCAGCGCCGCGAGCTGAATCGATCGGGTGAACCCGCCCTTGACATCGCCGGTGCGGACTTGGGTGAACAGATCCACGAACCAGTGCAGCGAGAATCCCTTCATGGGAAACACCAGACCGCCGCGCACGTCCTGCAGCGACAACACGTAGATACAGATCATCGGACCGTACAGCGCGAGAACGTACGCGCAGAACAACGCGAGCAGTACGTAGAAGGTCCACGGCCGCGTCCCGCGACGCGGTACCGCGCGGGCGCGCATCGTAGCCGCCTTCGACTGAATGCTGCCGCCGTAGACTTCGCTCATCGCGCGATCTCCCGGCGGACGTCGACCGTGCGCAGCACCGCGGAAATCATCAGCATCACGACGATCATCAGCACCACCGCGCTTGCAGCGGCCGGCGGATACTGCAGCACCGCGATGTTCTCGAACAGCGCCGCGACGACCGACGACGAGTTGCCGCCGCTCATTACTTTTACGACGAAGAAATCGCCCATTACGATCGAGATTACGAACACCGAGCCGAGTGCGATGCCGGTCTTCGACAACGGCAGAATAATCAGCCGCATGATGTCAAAGCGGCTAGCGCCCGCATCCAGCGCGGCTTCCACTACACGCTTGTCGACGCGCGCGAGTGCATTGAAAATCGGCACGATCATGAAAATGGTGAGCTGATGCACGTACGCCACCACCACGGAGAAATCGGAGAACAGCAAAAATCGCAGCGGCTTCGCGGTGATGCCCGTGCCGACCAGAATCATGTTTGCCAGACCTTGCTGACCGAGCAGCGGAATCCAGGAAATCATGCGGATCACGTTCGAGGTCCAGAACGGCACCGTGCACAGCAGAAACAAGCCGATGGCGAGCAGCTGATTTTTGACGTGGAACACCAGGAAGTACGCGATCCAGAAACCGATCACCAGGGTCAGCAGCCAGGTGATCACGGTGAACTTGATCGTCGACAGATAGAGATTCAGCGTGAGCCCGGAGCTGAGAATTTCTTTGTAATTGGCCAGCGTGAAATTAGGCAGGATGCCGCCGAAGCCATCACCCTCGAGAAAGCTCGCTGCGAGCACCACGACGATCGGCATCACGAAAAACGGAATCAGCACCAGCACCAGCGGCGATACGTACAGCCAGCCGGTCAGGCTCGAGCGCAACTTCATGGGGTTGTCTTTTTCATCTCGAACGGAAGATTGAGCCCGCCGGAGCCAAGTCCCTAACCTCAGACCGGCGGACTCTTGCGTAGCTTTAAGCGACTTTGAAATCGTTCCAGCGTTTGTTCATGTACTGCGCCTCATCCATCAACGTGTTCCAGCAGGAGATGTTGGTGACACGCTCGATGAACGATCCACCGTCACGCTTGGCGCCGGGTTGTTCCATCGTCACGCCGTACGGGTCCTTGATCACACCCTTCGCCGGCTTGCCTTCGTACCAGTAGTCCCACTCGATCGGCGTCAGGAATTTCTTCGCAGTCGATGGCACCGGGCTGTAGTAGCCGTAACGTGCGACGAAGCCGCCTTGCCAGCCGGATAGATACCAGTTCATGTACTCGTAGGCCGCGTCGAGTTTCTTGCCTTGCAGATGGCGCATCAGCGCCATGCCGTTACACCAGCCGCGATAGCCTTCTTTGCCGTTCTTGATGTTGACCGGCGCGTAGATGCACGGCATGCCTTTGACGCGGACGGCAGCTACGGCAGGCGACCACATGGATTGGATGATGACCTCGCCGGCGGCCATCAGCTGCACGGATTGATCGAACGTCGTCCAGGTCGCGCGGAAATGGCCGCCCTTTTTCAGCTCGATCAGCCGATTGATGGTGAAGTCGATTTCCGACTTCGTCATGTTGCCTTTGTTGCCGTATTTGATTTCGCCGGCGCTCTCGAAGCACAGGGCGGCGTCCATGATGCCGATGGCGGGAACGTCGAGAATCGCCGCTTTGCCTTTGAATTCGGGGTTGATCAGCTCTTTCCATTCGGTGATCTCGCGGCCGATCAAGTCGGGCCGATAGCCGATCGAGTCGGCGTTGTACACCTGCGGCAGAAACGTCGCCCATGGCGTCACGCCTTCGTGCAATTCGGTGGCGAGCGGCTTGTCGATATACATCGCTTCATACGGCGAGATGCCTTGCCGCGGAATTTTCTTGCCGTTGATCTCGCCCTTGGTGAAGATCGGCAGGATGTTTTCGAATTCCTTGATGCGCTTGACTTCGATTCCCTGCAGCACGCCGCGGCGCGTCGCCAATTTCGACTGCCAGCCTTCGACGTCGGCGATATCGACTGAATTCGGTTGCGTGACGAAGCGATTGATAGCGGCAGACGTGTCCAGATTCTGCATCGTCACCTTGAAGCCGAGATCCTTCGAGGCTTGATCGCCGATCGCCTTCACCACCGAGTACGACACGCCGACGTGGCGCAGCTCGATATCTTTGATCTCCTGCGCCCAGATCAGCGGGAAGCCGTCGATCGCGGTGGCAGCGGCAGTCGCGCCGGCAACCGCAGCGCCGGCTTTCAGAAAACCTCGGCGCGAGACGCCGGCCGGTTCCGGCTCTACTGTAGTCTCAGCCGGCTTGTTCACTTCTTCAGTCATAACGCGAGCCTCCCTTATCCTCAAGTCAAAGAACTACACTCGGCCCAGGGTCGATCCATTTCGCATG
>JBBRGM010000440.1:0-4287 GCA_038240725.1 Burkholderiales bacterium
CAGCGCCTCTGAAATCTGCGGCATCTGCCCGGCGACGATGATCATCCCGCAGATGGTCCACAGCGCCGCAATGGTTGCGATGTCCGGAAAGGCATCGTAGAAGGTCTTATTGAACAGATTGAGCGCGCCCTGAAAACTGCGCCTGCGCCAAGTCAGGGCGAGCGCCAATACAATGCTGGCCAGGAAGGTCGGGATGATCTCCCACTTCAATCCCATGACCATGATCACCGGAAATATCGGCACGATGTAGGTGTAATAAGGCGTGCGCTTGCGTGCCGGGGGCGCCGCTGGGACATCTACGCTGGCCGTTTTGCGCAGGCCCAGCGAACGCAGGTTCAGATAAATCATCGCCCACGCGCACAGCAGGTAGACCGCCATCCCGATAATCCAGTAAGTGAGCCACGGCGCTTCGTACCTGATCCCGGGAAACAACTTCTCGAATGTGCCGAACTGCACGAGATTCACGAAGCTCCCGGCGCCGACACCCATGGTGAAGGCCGGCGTGGCAACGCGCGCAGGAATGCCCTGGCTCAACATAATCGGCAACGCGATGACGCCGATCGCAATGGCCGCCCCGACACCGTACATCGAGGTGAACAGCAGCGCGGTCACTAGATTGATTACGATTGCGGTCACCAGCGGCCGATCGCCAGTGAGCTCCACGGCCGAACGGATGACGCTCTCGGCGATGCCGGTTTGGATCAAAACCTGCGCAAACCACGCACCGAAGACAATGATGATCACCGCGCTGGCGTACTGGACGGCGCCGCCTTGCAGCACCTTAGCTTGAATATCCTGCAGCCCGATACCGGCGATGATTGCCCAGACGATGGCAAGCAGCAGCAGCATGATGATGGGACTCTGCCCACGCACGATCAGCACGACGACGACGAGAAACACGAGCAGCAATGCGATGCCGGTTACCATGAACTGAGCGCCCCTTTTATCCGGCGTGTTTGCCACCTGGACAATGCGCGAATGGGATCAGTCGCGTCGTCGATACCTGCGCTCGCTGACGGGAGCCCCACTCGCGTCGTGCGGTATCGCGGTCGAGCTCGCCGATATCCTCGGCGAGCCGCCGATTCGCTTCTGCGCACGTTGCGTATGGTTACACGTTGCCGGTGACGGCTAAGAGCTTTGGCGCGCTTACTTCGGGTTGCGTTTGTCTGTGCCGCGGTAGAGCACTTGATTGGATTCGTCGGTCACGCGCTTGTGGAACGCCACTGCTTCCGGGTCCATGTCGGCCTTCGGCACGATTTCCGGATCGAAGTGATGGTAGGTGTCGACGCCGCGGACTAAGGTCGCACAGTCGCGCGGACCGACCGTCTGTTTCACGTAAGTCGGTATGTAGCGGATCGCGTAGCCGATACGGCGTTGATCCGAATCGTTTGGGTCGGACCCATGCACCAGCCGCACATGGTGGAGTGAGAATTCTCCCGGCTGCAGCTCGATGTCCACGGCATCGTCCGTGTTTACTTCTACAGCGACTTCCTGCCCGCGCGTGAGCAGGTTGTTTTCGGCGAACGTATCCTGATGCGGCAACTGATCCTTCAGATGCGATCCCGGAATGACGCGCATCGCGCCGTTCTCGACTTCGCTCACCGACAGCGCAATCCAAGCGGTCACAACGTCGGGATGGCTGAGCCCCCAGTAAGTCGAATCCTGGTGCCACGATACAAAGCTGGGATCGTGCGCGTCCTTGATAAAAAAGCTGCTGCTCCACGCGAGCAGGTTGGGACCGAGAATGTCTTCAACGGCGTCGATGACTTTCGGCAGTCTGATCAGCTCGTTTGCCCAGGTGAACAGCAGATGCGGCTTCGCCCGTAGCGAGCCACGCAATGCGCCGCCGACCGCTGACTCCGATGTTTCCAGGCGTTTTCGATAGGCCAGGACCTGCTCCGTCGACAGCGCACGCAAGGGAAAGTGGTAACCGTTGCGCTGAAAAGCGTCGACCTGCGCGAGACTGAGAACGTTGTTGTTACGATCTTTGATCTGGTTCGTTTCCGTGGCTGACTGGGTCATGGCAAGGCATCCTGATCTGTCGGACTTAACTGTAACGAAAGGCGGGACGAATCCGACGTCGTCCCGCCCCGTGCTCACTACTTACTACTACGACGTGTTACCGCTGCGGTTAAGGTAGCTGATATCCCTTCTTCCCGGTCTTGATGCGATACAAGCTGTGGCCTGAGGTAACGTAGAGAATATTCGAATCCGCACCGCGCCCGAAGCCGACGTTGGTGGGCAGCTCTTTGCCGGTCGAAATGTACGCCAGCTCTTTGCCCTGCGGCGTCATCGCGATAATCCCTGGACGATGTTCGCAACGGGAGGCGAGCCAGATGTTGCCTTCGCTATCCGCCGTCATGCCGTCCGGGCCGCTGCAAGGCTTGTCGCCCGCGGTGTAATCGATGAGCACACGGCGATTGCTGACCGAGCCATCCGCGCCAAGGTCGTACGCCTGCAGCTGATGATGCCCCTGCAAGGTTTTCTCGCCTTCTTTCAGATTTTGAAATTCGAACCAGCCGTTATCGTTGCCGATCACGAACAACGTTTTCTGATCGGGTGAGACGAGCACGCCGTTGCATTTGCCGCAATCGGTGACTACGCGCGTGACCTTACCGTCGGTATCCAGACGGTAGACCGCGTAGCCGTCCTGGAAGATCGGCTCGTGGCCGAGATAGCGCGGATCGGAGAAATAAACGCGGCCTTTCTCGTCGATGGAGATGTCGTTCAGCGCGTTGTAGGGCTTGCCGTCATACAGGCCGGAAAGGATGTAGGTCTTGCCGGTCTTCATGTCGGTCTTAATCAGCATGCGGCCGCCGTAGTCGGCACCGAGCGCCGCCAGCATATTGCCGTCGCGATCGAACTTGAGGCCGTTCGACATGCCGCTCGGGCTGCGGAAAATGCTGAACTCATTGGTCTGCGGGTTGTACTTCCAGATGTTGCCGGCCTGCGCATACTTCTTACTTTCATCTCTGCAGAACTTCGTGAACGTGATATCGCTGAAGTAGATCATGCCGTCATGACCGGCAGCGACGCCTTCCGTCAACATGCAGCCGCCATCGAACAAGCGTTCGAGTTTGGAGCCCTGCGGAACGAATGCCTCATCGCCGGTCGGTGCGGGAAAACCAGCGTCGGGTGCCGCAAATGCGATCGTGCCGACCGCCATGCCGATGGCGGCAACAGCGTATTTCAACTTGGACGAAATGCTTACCATGCTCTTGTCCTCTTGGTTATAAACAACTTGTACCTGCCGTACGACTTTGCACGAACTTCCAGCCGACAAAACGCCCTACACTTCGATGTTGCATGCCTACCGTCGAGTCGCGCCGCCGGGGCCCGCTCGCGCATACGGGCGACGGGTTGCAAATTTACCTTGAATCAAACAAGAATAAGCGGCGCGATTTACTTTATAAGTAAAATCGACTTTCAAATATAAAAACCCCCTGCGCTCTTGTCAATGAAATGCCGCCTTCCACGAGCAAACAAAAACCCAAATCCCGGATCGTTTATGCCGCGCCCGCCTTGGAAAAAGGGCTCGATATTCTCGAAATGCTCGCTGCAGAGCCGCATGGATTGAGTCTGCAGGAAATAGCACGGCGGCTTAACCGTTCGCCGAGCGAGCTTTTTCGTATGCTGGATGTTCTGGTGCGCCGCGGCTTTCTGGCGCGTCCTGCGGATGCGAGCTATGTGCTGACCTTGCGTTTGTTCGAGCTCGCGCAGCGCCATCCCCCGGTCGAGCGGCTGCTCAATGCCGCGATCCCGCACATGCACGCGCTGGCGCAGACCACCGGCCAGTCGAATCACTTGTCGGTGCATCATGATGCGCGGCTGGTGGTTTTGGCCCGTGCCGAGCCACCAGAACCGATGAGCGCGCTGGTCCGGCAAGGGGCGCATTTCGCGTTTCAAGACGATCGCGTTTCCGCGCGGACCATCGCCGCTTTCGCGCGGGACGAGCGGTATGCCCTGTATCTCGATGAGCTGCTCGGACCGCGCGTAAATTCCGCTGCGCACCGCCGGCAACTGAAGGCGCGTCTCAATGCCATCAACAAGCGCGGTTACGACGAGGGCCCAAGCGATACGCTGGGCGGCGTCGTCGACATCTGCTTTCCGATCTTCGACCACTTCGGCGTCGCAGCAGCGCTGAACATCGTCTATTTGAAGCAGCGTGATGCGCGAGTCAGCATACCTGCCGCGCGGCGTGCGCTGGCGGAGATCGCCGGCGCGATATCGAAGTCGCTCGGCTGGCTGCCGCAGCGCTAAGATCGGCATCCTCAACGCCGCATCTAA
>JBBRGM010000441.1:0-4267 GCA_038240725.1 Burkholderiales bacterium
ATTCGGCGTCACGGTATCTATTGGTTGCCGAATGCGATTACGACCATGGCATTGTTCGCCGGCTTCTATGCAATCGTGCAAGCGATGAACAATCGCTTCGGATTAGCAGCAGTGGCGATTTTCGTCGCGATGGTGCTCGACGGAATGGATGGACGTGTGGCCCGCCTCACCCACACGCAAAGTCCGTTCGGCGCCGAGTTCGATTCCTTGTCCGACATGGTGTCATTCGGCGCGGCGCCCAGCCTGGTGATCTACGAGTGGGCGCTTAAGGGCATGGGCAAGCTGGGCTGGGTCGCCGCCTTCGTCTACTGCGCATGCGCCGCGCTGCGGCTGGCACGCTTCAACACCAACATCGACGTGGTCGACAAGCGGTTCTTTCAAGGATTGCCGAGTCCCGCGGCCGCAGGCCTCATCGCCGGCTTCGTGTGGACGATGCAGGCGTTCGATATCGATCCCGAAACCATTCGCTGGGGCGCCTGGGTGCTGGCGATGTTCGGCGGCTTGACGATGGTGAGCAACGTGCCGTTCTACAGCGGCAAGGACATCAATCTCAGAAAGAGCGTGCCGTTCAGCGCAGTGGTTTTGATTGTGCTCGCGGTCGTCGCGATCTGGCAGGTTGTCGATAATCTGCCCGAATTACTGTTCTTGTTGTTCGTGATCTACGCGGTGTCGGGATATGTCATGTGGGCCGTCAAGTACGCGCGCCGTTCGCGACGCAAACCACCGTTGTTGCCGCCTGAACCGCCTGCCGAATCGTCCTGACGCGGGCGCCTTCGCAGAAATTTACAGCAGCGACGATTGTCCTGGACTGATCACGTTTGGCGAGACGCGCATATTCGCCAGCGATAGTCGATCGGCCAACGCGTGCAGCAACGCCCGGTTCAGCTTGAGCTGGCAGCCGACGCTCAATTGCTCGAGCGCTTCGCGCGACAGCTCGGTCACCATCGCGTCGGTCGTGCTCTCAACGGTGGCTTGCCGTTGCGACGCTTTCCCCTGCACGTATCCCATCTCGCCGAAACAGTCGCCCGCACGCAGCACATTCAACAGCCGGCCGCGCGCGGTCGCCTTGGCTTCGCCGCCCGCCAAAATGAACAGACTGTCGCCGACATCGCCTTCGCGTATCAGCGGCGTCTGCGATGGCACACGTCGCCAATAGCCTGTACGCGCGATCTCCCACACCTCTGCATCGGTGAGCTGAACCAGTAGCTCCGACGGCCGCAACGCGAGAAACTTTTGGCTGTCGCGTATCGCCTGATCGTAGACGCTCAGGCGCCCCAGGCGCGCGAGATCGAGCGCGAGCTCTGCCCAATCGGGATAGCGGTCTTCCGGGAATTTTTGCAACATGCGCAACACCAGATCGTTCAGCTCCTCGGGCAACCCGCTGCGGAGATTGATCGGTGGCACCGGGTCGCGCAGCATGACTTTTTCGAGCACGTCGGCAGTGGATCCGCCGGAGAACGGCCGCGCACCGATCAGCATTTCGTAGATGCACACGCCGAGCGAGAACATGTCGCTCTGGTGCGTGAGCGGATCGTCGCGGATCTGTTCGGGCGCGATGTACGAGGGCGAACCGACGCGAACCCGCTGCGTGGTTTCCAAATGGCGCACGAACGCGGCGCCGAAGTCGCCGACTTTGATGTCGGTGCCGCGCGCAACCAGAATGTTCGCGGGCTTGATGTCGCGATGAACCACGCCTTCGCGAAACGCGTAGTCGAGCGCTCCGCAGCACTTGAATGCGATCTCGATCACGTCGGCGATGGGCAGCAGCCGGTCGGCGGTGGTGTAGCGGGACAAGTTGCCGCCGTGCACGTATTCCATCGCGACGTAGGTGAATTGATCGTCGACGACGGCGTCATGGATCGCGACGATGTGCGGATGGTTCAATCGTCCGGCGAGCGCCGCCTCGCTGACGAACTGGCCCTTGAACACGCGTGGATCGCGCACGCCCGTGTTTGAGTTGTATACCTTGAGCGCGATCTCGCTATCGTTGAACTCGTCGTATGCCAGATAGACCACGCTCGACGTACCTCTGCCGATCTCGCGCTTGATTTGATATTTCCCAATTCGGTCCAGCACAGTGATTCCTAAGCCTCAGCGTTAAGCCTGGTCGATTCTACCGACGTAGAAGGGATATCGGCGCGATCGGCGTCATATATAGCGTATAGCGTTTAAACAGCGCGCAGCACGCTGCCCGGGCGCCGATCAGTCGAAAACGCCGGATTGCACTATCCTGTGCGCCTTTGCATATGCGAGTGAGGACCAACAGAATCATGACCCGCAGCGTGACTAGTACAACCGGCGCGCTCCATCGCATTGTCATCGTCGGCGGCGGTGCCGGCGGGCTCGAGCTGGCGACGCGTCTTGGCCGCAGCCTCGGCAAGTCGAAAAAGGCGCGCATAACGCTGGTCGATCAGAGCCGCACGCACCTGTGGAAACCGCTGCTGCACCAAGTCGCGGCGGGCAGCATGGACCTGAACGATCACGAGCTCGACTACATGTATCAGGCGCGCTGGCACAACTTCGTGTTCAGCCTCGGCCGCATGGAAGGGCTCGATCGCACCGCTAAGGAGATCAAGCTTGCGCCGACCTTGGATGAAGCTGGTCGCGAAGTGATTCCGCGCCGCGCGGTCCAGTACGACACGCTGGTGATGTGTACCGGCAGCACGACCAACGATTTCGGCACGCCGGGCGCCGCCGAATATGCGATTTCGCTGGATACGCCGGAGCAGGCCGCGCTGTTTCACTCGCGTCTGCTCAACGCGTGCATTCGCGCTAATGCGCAGCAGACGCCGCTACTCCCAGGCCAGCTGCACATCGCCATCATCGGTGCCGGCGCAACCGGCGTCGAGCTGGCGGCAGAACTGCACAATACGATCCGCGAATTCATCGCGTTCGGTCTCGACCGCATCGACCCGGCACGAGATATCCACATTACGGTGGTCGAAGCTGCGAAGAAAGTTCTGCCGGCGCTGTCCGAGCGCTTGTCCATCGCGGTGGTCGGCTTGCTCCGCAAGCTCGGCGTCGAAGTGCTCACCGATGAGCGTGTGACCGAAGTCTCAATGCTCGGCGTGAAAACGGCGACCGGCCGCGAGATACCGGCCGAGCTCGTGGTCTGGGCCGCGGGCATTAAGGCGCCGGATTTTTTGAAGACGCTGGATGGCCTGGAGACGAACCGGCTCAATCAACTCGTCGTCGCGCAAACACTGCAGAGCACGCGCGATCCCACTGTCTTCGCATTCGGCGATTGTGCGAGTTGCCCGTGGCCGGAAAAAATGGGCTGGGTGCCGCCGCGTGCGCAGTCGGCGCATCAGCAGTCTACGCATCTGAGCAAGTCGCTGGCGCGGCTGCTGGCCGGAAAGCCGTTGAAGCCCTTCGTCTACCGCGATTTCGGCTCGCTGGTCTCGCTCGGAAAGTTCTCTACGGTCGGTAGCCTGATGGGCGGCCTGACGCGCGGCAGTATCATGATCGAGGGCTATTTCGCCAAGATCATGTACCTGTCGCTGTACAAGATGCATGAGTACGCGCTGCACGGCTTCATCAAGGTATTCCTCGATACCCTGGCGCGAGTCATCACGCGGCGTACCGAGCCGCACATCAAATTGCATTGAGCACGCTATGCATCGCCGCGCCGCGACGCTGCGAATAGGCTTAGCGCTGCAGAATTCCAGGCGGGAGTAGTGCCGGCGGCGCCGTCAGCCAGCGCGGTACCGGCAGATCTTTACTGCGCAAGAACTCGGCGTTGAACAGACGCGACGCATAGCGCGCACCGGAATCGCATAGCAGGGTGACGATCGTGTGTCCCGGGCCGAGATCGCGTGCGAGCCGCACTGCGCCGGCGACGTTGATGCCGCTCGAGCTGCCGAGCACGAGCCCTTCGTGCTCGACCAGGTCGAACACCGTCTGCACGGTTTCCGCATCGGGGATGCGATACGCGACATCGACCCGCAGACCTTCCAGATTCGCGGTGATACGATTCTGGCCGATGCCCTCGGTGATCGACGAACCTTCGGCTTTTAATTCGCCGGTTTTGTAATAGCTGTACAGCCCCGCACCCGGTGGATCCGCCAAGCCGATCTTCACGTCCGGCCGCCGCTCGCGCAATGCCATTGCAACACCGGCCAAGGTGCCACCGGTGCCCGCAGCGCAGATGAAACCGTCGACTTTGCCGTCGGACTGCCGCCAGATTTCCGGGCCGGTGGTTGCGCGGTGGCCTTCGCGGTTTGCGACGTTGTCGAACTGCTGCGCCCACATCGCACCGTTCGCTTCG
>JBBRGM010000442.1:0-4267 GCA_038240725.1 Burkholderiales bacterium
CTGGCGGCTGATGGTGATATTCGATCCATCGAGGTCGGCGTCAAGGTTCGCTCCGACGTCAATGGCAGCATCACCGGCATTCGCTACTACAAATCGAGCACCAACACCGGCACGCACGTCGCCAGCTTGTGGAAGGCCGACGGCACCCTGCTTGCTCAAGCAACTTTTACCAGCGAAACCAACTCAGGCTGGCAACAGGTGAACTTCGCTGCACCGGTCCCCATTACCGCCGAGACGACGTATGTGGCTTCTTATCACGCGACTAACGGGCACTACGCCGGTGACACTTTCTACTTCACCAACGCCGGAGTAGACACTGGGTCGCTCCACGCCCTTAAGGATGGCGTGGATGGCCCAAACGGGGTGTACATCTACAGCGCTACGAGCAAGTTCCCTACTTACGGATTCCGAGCGAGTAACTACTGGGTCGACGTCGTGTTCGGCCCGCCGTAATCGCGCTACAACGGCTGTCGCAAGGTTTTTGCAAAAGCAATCCGGAGCGATTTTCCGGCTGGGCGTTCAATCAGACAGCGAATAGAACTGTTGTGCAGGCGTAGGTGCGCCAGGCAAAGTATGTGCACAACGTCGTCGAGCCACTCGATGCTGGTTTGCGTGTCCCAGTTATAGTCTTCGATTGTGCACCGTTCACCCATCCGCAGCACCTTCATTTCTCCAATCGGCAGGGGCATACTGCTGCGCTCTCCAAAGCGGTATACGCATAGGCGAGAATGTTGCGACTATCACAAGAAGTGCATGGAGGCTCAATCACGGACCTTAATAAAGCGAACTAACTTATCGCCGCGCATTCGCGATTCAAGATCTGGCCCTTCCGATGCGGGCCACCGAGCGTATTGCGTCCGATCTCGATGCGCCACCCGACGGCAGATCGCGGCCAGCAAGCGGAATTTCAGAAAGAGCCCGGAAAGCTGCCTCTCAGCGCCGCCCATCTTTCTAGTCATCTCAAGTCGCTGTCGATTTCTTCGCTTCAGAGATCATCTTCGCGACCTCGCCGAATCGGATGCCTTTCGACGCTGAAGCGAGATCACCGTCGGCAAGTTGGCTAGCAGCCGCCCGGAGGTCGCCCATTACACGGGTGTAGAGCGACACCCCCATGCTGACGCGTTTGATGCCAGCCTTCTGGAGCTCAGCCCATGGGATCGGGCCGCTCATCGGGCCGACCATGATGTTAACCGGTTTGGGTGCGACCGCTTTCACGATTGCCCGCACCGCATCCATGTCGGGTGGATAGGGCGCATAGAGCACGTCCGCACCGACTTCGGCGAACGCAACCAAGCGTTTGATAGTGTCCGCGAGATCCAGGCGACCTTGGATGAAGTTGTCCGTGCGCCCGGTCAACAGGATTCGACCCTTCGCGGCCTTCGCCGCGTAACGCACGCGCTCGACCGCATCGTCGAACTCCCGTATCGGATTGGAGGGATCGCCGCTCGTGTCTTCGATTCCGATTCCCGCCAGCCCCGACGCAATTGCCGCCTCGACCGTTGCCGCGACGTCGCTCGGGGTTATTCCGTACCCATCCTCGAAGTCGCCATTGATGGGCAAACCAGTGAGCCCACCTATCAATTCGGCGTTGGCGAGGTGTTCGTCGCGGCTCACTGCGTGCCGACCGTCCAGCCGTCCCATCGCCGATGCGATCGCTGCCGAGGAGGTTCCCAGAGCCTGGAAGCCCGCCTCCTTCAGCAGGAGAGCGCTGGTGCCGTCCCAGGCATTCGGCATAATGAATCCACCCTCTCTTTGGTGCAGCGCCCGGAAGCGCTCGTACAGCTCAGGTTGCTTCATGTGTTCCTCCATTGCGGCCTACCGTGATCCACACTAGAACCTATCTCAAGATCCCGCGCGTACGCGACGGAGTCTATTTGGCGCAGTTCTAGACGGCGATCGTCGCCGTGTACTTTACGTACACAAGGCGAACGACGGCGACGAACTGCGCCCAAATAGGCCCGTCCCCTTCGGGTCGACGTCAAGACGGACCCTGGAAAAGTGATTAGCCTCCTTGCCGGCGCTCTCGATGCTCACCGATGCGACAATGCCGGCCCGTCTTGACGTCGACGCGCGCGCGGGGGATTTTGAGATAGGTTCTATTAGCATTTAGCCACGTGTGACATGGGCCGCGACGCATTGCCAGCGGCCCTCTCGGAGCGCCCACACGTCGGTGTATCGGCCGGCGCCCGCATGCCCGTCCGGCTTCATGTAGGTCGTGCGCCCGTGGATGATTGCGATTTCGCCGATGATGCGGATACGCACATCCTCGCATTTCAAGTTCGATACTGCGGCAAGCCGTCCGATCTGTGCAAGAAACTCCGCGCGGTTCACCAGCGAGCCGTCTGGGTTGCTGTTGAGGAAATCTTCCGCTAGAAGCTCGTCGAACCGGTGCACGTCGGATGTCGCCACCGACGTGATGTAGGCTTCATTGAGCCTGCCCAGCGTCTCCATTTGGCCATCGTTCGCGAGCGTGTTCGCCTGCATGATTGCCTCCATTCGCTTATTTCGGTATCGACATCTTAGCTGGAGCCTTGGCTCTATCAAAGTGCAAGCGAAATGGATGGCCGATCGCTACACCCCAACGCTCGGACAAGAGGCGCTCACAGACTTCATCATCAACGGGCATTTCGAACGCTACCTTCGCCGCGCGAGCGCGAGAAACGCAACACGGCGGCAAGTTCTGATCGAGTCGCTCCGAAAATATTTCGGCACGCGCGTAGAGATCGAGGGAGAGAATGCGGGCGTGCACCTGCTGGTGTGGCTGAACGACGTAAAGGCGCGAGACGTGGACGCCGTCATCGCGCGAGCGGCGGGCGTCGGGGTAGGTATCTATCCGATCAACTTGTACTACGTGCGGCCTCCAGGTCGAGCTGGCTTTCTTTTCGGGTACGCGTCGCTGACGAAGCTCAAATCCGCGCTGGCATCCAGCGTCTGTCACAAGTCGTGTAACGCTTGTCCGGCGACTGCTTGAAGGGCCATGCGAGCACTGGCGAGCACACTACAACCGCTATCGCGATCATGAGCCGGCAACGGGACGTTAACGCCGATTTACCCCTCTTCGATCTCCAGTGCGGAATTTTTCCGTCGCGTTTCCGAAAAGGCTCAGCAGCGCGTCGACGCGCTACTTCATGTTGAACAGATCGGGCAGGAAACGCGGGATCTGCGGAAACAAAATTACTAAAGCGAGATCCACCAGCAATGCCAAAATGAACGGCAGGATCGCCTTCGTCGCCTGCTCCACAGACACGCCTCCGATGGATGCCGCGGTAAACAAGCAAAAGCCGATCGGCGGCAAGTTGATACCGATGGCGGAATTGATCAAGACGATCACACCGAACACCACCGGATCGATGTGCATATTCACGATCAACGGCATGAACACGGGGATGACAACGATGATGCTGGAGATCGTTTCTAGTATCGTGTGCGTTGCGATCAGAAAAATGTTGATCAGCACCAGAAGCATGATCGCATTTGTGGTGAGCTCGAGAAAGTTGCTCGCGACCTGCGCCGGTATCTGCGCTTCGATCAAATAGCGCCCGAGCACGAACGCCAGCCCGAGCAGGAACGTGACGCGTGTCGTGTTGATTGCCGTCTTCGCCAGAATCTCCTGCAAGTGCGCGAAGGTCAGGGTCTTGAACACAAAGCGGCTGACCACGGTCACATAGAACGCGGCCACGACGCCGGCTTCGACTGGCGTGAAAACGCCGCCGAGTATGCCGCCCAGGATGATGACCGGCGTGAGCAGCGCGAAGAATGCATCCTTAAAAGAGCGCCACAGCGCCTTGGCAGAAAACGGCTCGACCGCAGTGTAGTTGCGTCGCACAGCGGTCACGTAGTTGACCACCATGAACGACACCACGACGAGGAACATCGGCAAGATGCCGGCGACAAACATCGTCGCTACCGACACGTTCGCGGTGTACGCGTAGACCAGCATGCTCATCGACACCGGCGACAGCAGGCCTAACGATCCGGCCGCCGACTGCAGCGCGACGGCGAACGGACGCGCGTATCCCTTCTTGACCATACCCGGAATCATTACTGAGCCGATCGCCGCGGTGTCGGCCGTTGCCGAGCCCGATAGATCCGCGAAGAACATGCTGGCGACGATGGTTACGTGACCGATGCCGCCGCGCATGAATCCAACCAGGGCTTGCGAAAAGTCGATGAGCCGCTTGGAGACGCCGCCGGAATCCATGATCGCGCCGGTCAGCATGAAGAACGGAATTGCCAGCAATCCAAAATTATTCAGATTGGCGAACAG
>JBBRGM010000443.1:0-4266 GCA_038240725.1 Burkholderiales bacterium
ACTTGTTCAGAGCTTCCCTAGATGAGCGTATCCGCATCGTGCTCGGTGATGATCTGGAAGTTGTCTTTCGCCGGCACGTTGATGGTATCGATCATCGTGCGATAGACGATTTCGCCGATTTTCTTTCCGAATGCCGGCGGCCGGTTTTTCATGTGCGTGATGCGTACTAGTTGTTGTAGCCGTAGTCGCCCTTCTCTGCGGCTTTGAAGAACTGATCGTGCACATTGTTTTTTATGTCTGGGCCTGCGTCCGGGTTGCCAGCCGTAAAGCCTTTGAGCGCATGCGTTGCCGGATCGATCGTGCCATCGAAGGTGCCATCCGACTGCGAGCGATTGAAGTTGTTGGTAAACCAAAGCTGCCCCGACGCATCGAGTCCCAGGCCGAACGGGTTGCGCGCACCGGATGAATGGACGACGAGCTTGTTTGCGGCAGTGGAAGTGTATGGGCCGCTATTCGAGTAATCGGGCTGCGTATTGGACGAGGCATCGCCGGTCATGCCGAACCCGGCTGAATCGACCACCCTGCCGTTGACGCGTTTGAGATCCTTGATCCGGGAAATCGTGCCGCCCCACGCCGGGTCGCGCGGGCTCCCGGCATTCGGATAGTCCGTGACGCCATCTGTCGTACGCACGCCGATCCCCACGAACAGAGACGAGCTGCCGTCGCGATTGCGCTTGACCAGCAACTGATCGGCTTCGTGAAAGCCCGCCGGAATGTTCGCAGCGATGAGCGTATTCGTACCGCCGAACCGCCGTAGAAACCGGCCGCATTCGACGTCAGCACGCGAAGATTGGCGTTGCCGTTGCGCGCGGTGTCAGTCAGGTACATCCCGGTTGTAGTGATTGCCCCGCGCTCGCCGTAGTTGCCCAGCGTGACCGGCCCAAACGCAACGCCGATCGCGCCGCCGGTAGCAGCAGCGACTCGTTCCCCTGCCAGATTCTCAGCCGGGTCGTAGCCGAAACTGACCACACTCGCGGCGTTCGGCCGGCTCGCATCGAGATTGGCCAGCGATACGTAGAGCCGATGGTCGGGACCGAACACCATCTGCGCCGGCACGCCCTGCGTGACCTCGCCGATTTTCTCGATACGCAGATCCGGTTGCACGATCGACGCACTGCGGGCATCTGCATTGGCGAGACCAAGCGCAATGGCAAGCGTTGCGATTGCCGCAGCGTAGCGGCAACGACGACGGGGACGACGCTGCACCATTCGCCGCCGGACATTGATCATGGGGGTCACCTCCGCCATTTCTCGCGTCCGCGAACCCTTGCAGTGAAGCAGACTGAATAAAGCGGGGCGGGTTACACCCAGCACCTTCGCAGCATCAGTGATCGAAACGCCCAACGGCTCGATTATTTCCATCCGGACAATCCGTCCCGCATGCGGCGGGTTCTTCATCGGCATGGTTGCCTTGCAAGAATCACGCGACGATCTCGAGGCCTTTTTGCTTTACGAGATGGAGCAGTTTCAGCGCCGTACCAGTCGGCTTCTTCTGTCCGGTTTCCCATTTCTGCACGGTGGAGAGGCTGCTATTCAGCAATGCGGCGAAGACCGCCTGGCTGACATGCGAGGTTTCGCGGATGCGCTTGATTTCGGCAGGACGCAAAGGTTTGACCGGCGGCATAGAGAGCCGGTCAAACTCGCGCATTGTGACTTGGTCCATCACGCCAGCAGCATGCAGCCCTTTCGCGGTCGCATGGACAGCTTCCAAAATTTCCGATTTCTTTTTACGCATCGCAATTCACCTCCATGACTTCACCGGCACGCTGTGCCTTATCCAACTCCTGCGGCGACAGCGACAACAGCGCAGCAGCTAATTTCTTCAAAGCCTCTTCCTCGTCATCGTCGATATTGCTTCGGACATTTTTCGGAAAACCGAACACGAAAAACCACCGATTGCTCTTGTTGGTCGCCACCAGCGTCCGAAAGCCTCCGCTTTTGCCTTGTCCCGGCCGGGCAATCCGTTTTTTCAGCAACCCGCCGCCGAGGTCGGTTTCGTACAATCCCTCGCTCATTTCGGCAACGGCCTGGCAGAGCGCAGCGTCTTTCATGCCTTGTTTTCTCGCCCAACGGTCGAACCACCGGGTTTTGTAGATCGACATGTAAACTCTCCCTTTCTCTATATATAGCACTAAGTGCTATATATAGCAACACGAACCGCCATGGTTCAACAGGCTTTGAGGCCCAGCTCACGGGCCGGCTTGGCGACGGACACAACCATTTCTCCGGAGGCGCGCAATGACGCTGAAAGACATGTTGATCAATATCGTCCCAGTAATCGTGTGCATGGTGTTTAGCCCGGATGCCATAGCTGCGGCACCTTGGACACGTGGCCTTTGTCGCTCGCGATTGGGGGTTGCACGCCGCAGGCCGTGCAAGCACAGCGAGTCAGCGGCGCGCGGCGAGGACGCTCAAAATGGCGCGTACGATTCCGACGTAGCCGGTGCAGCGGCACAGATTTCCGGCGAGCTCTTCGCGCACGCGCGCTTCGTCAGCGCCCGGTAGCCGGGTGACGATGTCGTACGCGGTGATCAGCATGCCCGGCGTGCAGTAACCGCATTGCAGAGCATGTTCCGCGGTGAACGCTTGGCGCAAATGTTCCATCAGCGCGTCGTCGTCGAATCCTTCGATGGTTTTTACTTCGGCGCCATCGATGGCCACTGCAAACGCGATGCATGAGCGTGCCGTGGCGCCGTCGATCATGATCGTGCATGCGCCGCACACGCCGTGCTCGCAGCCGAGATTGGTGCCGGTAAGCCGCAACCGCTCGCGCACGAAATCGGCGAGATGCATGCGCGGCTCGGCTGCATCTTCGACGCGCCTGCCATTCACTGTGAGCGCAACCATCTTCATTGCAGTTGCACCATCGCGCGCTGCAAAGCGACTGCGTGCACGCAATGCTCGTAGCTATCGGGGACGAACCCAGCAGCCGCGACTGTCTGCCGTAGCAACGCGGGTTCAATCCCGTCGAACAGCGCGGTTGCATCGTCGATCACAAACGGCGCGCCGCTGGTGGCGCCGATGACGGCGCGCTGAACATCGCGTTCAGGGTCCGAGAGTACGGCGCCGATCGCATCCGCGAACTCGCCGGGCTTGCGGTTGAATTTATAGTAACCGTACCGCGCACGCGCCGACAGTTTCGGCACGCGGATGCCGACGATGATCTCGCCTGTTGCGAGAACGGTGCTGAGCGGACCGGTCATGAACGTAGCGGCCAGCAGCTCACGCTCGCTCGCAGCGCTGCTGACCAGTATCGTGGCATCGAGGAGCGCCATCACCGTTACCCAATCGGCGGCTGGATCGGCGTGCGCCAAACTGCCGCCGAGCGTGCCGCGGTTGCGCACGGCGCGATAAGCGATGCCGCGCGCAACCGATCGCAGGAGTCCGTTGGTCGGATCGGGCACGCGGCCGTCTTCAATTGCGGCGTGCGTGATACACGCACCGAGCACAACGGCGTCGCCTTCGTCGCGCGTCGATGCAAGCTCGGACAACCCGCGCACATCGACCAGCAATGTCGGTTGCGCCATGCGCAGGTTCAGCAGCGGACCGAGCGATTGGCCGCCGGCGAGAATCGTCGCGTCGGGATTGTCCGCGAGGCGCGCTAACGCCGCCTGCAAGGTGGCGGGCTTTTCGTACTCGAAGCGTGGCGCTTTCATGCTGCGAAGATCGCGCAAGCAAGTTTCGTTTGCGCGCATTGAGCGCGCGCAAGCGCTCTCGCCCATGCAGCAACGTCGATAACGCCGACCGTCATCTCCGCGCCATCGCCAAAGCCGCAAGCAATCGCCGCGGTGTAATCGGACATTCCAGAATTTCCACACCGAGATCTTTCAACGCGTCGTTGACCGCGTTGGCGATCGCGGCAGGCGGTGCGATAGCGCCGCCCTCGCCAATACCTTTTTGCCCGAACGACGACAACGGCGATGGCGTTTCCATATGCTCGATCCGAATCGATGGAACTTCCGTCGCGCCGGGCAGCAGATAATCGCCCAGCGTAGATGCCAGCGGCTGGCCTTGCGCATCGAACGGCATCTCTTCGTACAGCGCGGTCCCGATGCCCTGCGCCGTGCCGCCGAACACCTGTCCATCGACGATCATCGGATTGATCAGACGGCCGCCGTCCTCGATCACGACATAGTCGAGAATCTCGACCACGCCGAGCTCGGTATCGACCGCGACCGCGCACGCGTGACATGCGTAGCTGAATGTGCCGGTGTCTTTTTGCGTCTTGTATCCGCGCGTCGTCTCGAGTCCGCCGGGGTCGACATC
>JBBRGM010000444.1:0-4266 GCA_038240725.1 Burkholderiales bacterium
TCCGGCGTTTACTTCTCGTCCCGCGCTTCGTTTTTGCAAGCGCTGTGGATCACACCGAAATTCCGGCGGCGACGTAGGCCGACTCCATCAGTCGCAATGTCTCCAAGTTTTCTAACCGATCGGTTTGAAACGCCTGTCCCGTTCGCAGCCCGTTCACAAAGTCTTGAATCGCACCGGTGAAGCAGAGTTGATAGTTCTTCGCCAGGTCGTAGACGATCGGCGGTTCGCTGCTGCCGAGGCGATATAGTCGGTCGGCGTCGTAGACGAGCGTGCCGGTCGAACCGATCACTTCAAGACGATCCACCGGCAGCGGCGGATAGCCGTGCGCAGAAATGTTGCCATCCAGGACTGCGGTCCGACCGTCCTGGCCGCGCATCACAATCGTGGCGACGTCCTCTCCGGCGAGCTCGCGGTTGACCTGATCGACTTCGCACGCCGTTACCCGCAACGGCCCGAGCAGCACGCGCAGCACGTCGAGCTGATGGATTAAAACTTCGAAGATGAGCAGACGACGGAACTGCTGCAGATATGGCTGTCGTTTCAATAGCGGCGGCACGCTGCCGTCGAGCGACACCATGCTGGCGCTGCGTACTTGCATGCGTGCGTGCTTGATGTCGCCGATCAGGCCGCGCTCAATCGACTCGCGCAGCTCCACGTAGTGCGGACGGTAGCGATAATTTTCGTGCACCATGAACCGCACGCGCTCGCCGATGTCTGCGATGAGCGCTTCGGCCTCGCGCACTGTTGGCGTCATCGGCTTTTGCAGCATGATATGCACGCCGCGATCGGCGGCCATGCGTGCAAGGGGCGCATGCGTTGCCACCGGCGTCGCGATATCGACCGCGTCGAGCGACTCCCGCTCGAGCATCTGCACGAAGTCCGCGTATACGCGCGTCACGCCGAATTCTTGTGCGCGCGCCTGGGCTTTCTCCAACATTGGATCGCAGATCGCGACGACCTCGGCGTTGTCGATCTGCCTCCAGCCGGTTAGATGAAACAGGCTGATCGCGCCGGCGCCTGCGAAGCCGATGCGCAAACGCTTCCCTGCTCCGAGCGGTTTCATTCGCAGTACCCAACGCTTGCGCGATCGCGGTGAATCGCGGATTGCATGCGAGCCGAGTCGAAATTCATTTGCATGGAAATTCTTCGGCGAGCGCGCGCACGACCAACCCGGCGGCGGGCTGCGCCAGCTCGCTGCGATGCGCATTCAAATAGCGGTGCACGATCGCCATGGCGTCGCGCGCCGACAGCTCGCGATTAATGCAGACCTGGCTTCTATCGACCATGTCATAGACGCCGGCGACATAACCCATCGCGACGGTGAGACTTTTGAACGACGAGCCGGAGCGGGCGTCGTCGAGATACTCTTTGAGCTGGGTTGCGCTGATGAATTCGGCATGAGCGCCCACTGATATCGCACAGCACAGCACTCCAATTAAGATCGCACGCATGATGAACCTCCGAGACGTTGGCTGGATGATGACGGATGATTTCCGGGCGGCTGCGCGCCGGATTATCTGCATGGACAGGATAGCGCGCGCGTTGGTTGCATGTCGGGCCACAGCGCAAGCGCCAGAAGACACAGCACAAGCGCCAGAAGATACAGCGCAAGCGCGCCAAAATATGCCACGCGCAACGAAAACATAGCGCATGCGCCACAGAATTCGGCACACGCGTGCTACAAAACAAAACGCCCCGCCGGATGGGCGGGGCGTCCGCTATCGAGGCCGATCGATCAGCCTTTCAGGCAGGTGCTCATAAACGTTTTGCGCTCGGCGCCTTTCAACGCTTTGGTCTTCGCATCGGCGTTACAGGTCTTCATTTTTGCCTGCTGCGGCGTAAGCTTTTTCTCTCCTGCCGCGGCGGCCGGTGATGAATCGGCGGGTCCGGCGGCGGACAGGCACTCGCTCATGAATTTCTTGCGGTCCGCGCCTTTCAGCGCTTTGGTTTTTGCATCCGCATTGCAGGTGCCCATCTTCGTTTGCTGCGCGGTGGCAGCCAGTACCGGTACGGAAAAGCTAACGAGCGCGGCGAGCAGGATCAGTTTCTTCATCGGTTCTCTCCCTGAGAATGAGGTCGGCTAGAGCACAAGAACGATAGCGGGCGGCTACAGCAACTGGCATCAGCAGATCGGCGCCGTTATCACCGAGCGTTAACGCTCGGTCCGGTGCAGCGTTGACCTGCCGTAGTCCTCAGGCGGCTTGCGAGTGCGGCGTGCGCGTCAATGGTGCGAGCAGGCCATTGCCATCGAACCGCAGCGGCAGCGGATCGGAGATGACGTCGAAACGGTCGGGCTGGCTGCGCACCAGGTCCAGCATCGGCTCGGATACCTGAATCTCGGAGAGCTGCAGCGTATTGCGGATGCGTACGATGCGGCAATCCTGCGGCTTCACCCGTACCACGGTCTTTACCGCCAGCGAGATCGCCTCGCGATCGGTGTTCATGACCATCGGAATCGCGGCGCCGTCAAGGTTCGCGGAAGTAATGATGTTGGCGTAGGTCGACGCGACGTCGAATTCGCGCCACAGTCTCATGGTGATGACGTCTGCCGAGCCGATCCCGGTGGCATTGCCCATGGTCTCGCGCGTCAGTCCGAGCACCACGATTTTCTTCACCTGCGTGCTCGCGACCCAGTTGATCGCGCGGCGATTGCGTCCGGTTATGTTCGGATCGAAGCCGGCGCCGCTGATGTTTTTGCCCATCTCGTCGATGATCAGCACGTCGATCTCGTCGAAGTAGAGGGCAGGCATACTCTTCTTCGCGATCACTTGCAGCTCGGGCTCGCGCGTCGCGAGCTTTTCCGCCGGGACGATCTCGATCACCGCGGTCTCATCGTAGGCGTTCTCGACGATGCCGACACCGAACAGCACGTTGCGCGCGCCGATGTTGACGTCGCGAATCGCCGGCAGCAGCGCGGGAAAGCGATCCATGCCGTGCGTGTGGTAGGTCGCCGCGCCGATGATTTTGCCGATGCCGATCGACAGCATCTTGGTGAGACCGCTTTCAGTGGCGCCGCGAAAGCCGGTATGCGGCTTGATGCGATTGACGACGACGATGCCGTCGGCCTCCGATGCGTGCTTATCCATGTGCACCGGCGTGCCATCGGGCAAATGACCGACGATGGCGGTCTCCATGCTCGCCCTGATCTGGACGCCGGTCGATGCCTCGGTGATGCCGTAGCTTTCCAAAACTTTCTTCTGCCCCTCGGCGGTGGCCGCGCCGTGACTGCCCATGCATGGAAACACGAAGGGTTTCGCGCCGAGCGCCTGCAGCTCGCGCACGACGCAGGTGGCAATCTCCGCGATGTTAGCGACGCCGCGGCTGCCGCAACCCACTGCGATCGATTGTCCCGGTTTAATCCGTCCGCGCACTTCGGGCCGCTGGAATTCTTCCGCGATCTTCGCCGGGATGTCGGATAGCCGGGTCGCTTGGAATTTCTGATTTACGTTGATCATCCGGGGCAGCGGGATGTCGAGTCCGCCGGCAATATTGACTTCGACGCGAGTTCCGATCATGAAGAGACCTTGGTCGTGAGGGTTGTGAACGGCATGGAAGCCCCAAGTTTACTCGTTCCGCTCGCACGTAACAGCGCCCCCAGGGTATTGAATGCAGGCGTGGTGTATGCGAGCGTGGTAGTGCGGGCGTGGTGGATGCGAGCTTGGTGGATGTGTCGACGCGCAGGTCAGCTTGCGATCAAGCCCGGCGTCTGCGGCAATCGCTGGTGCAGGAAATCGATGAAGCCGCGGACTTTCGCGGAAACGAAGCGACCGGACGGATACACGGCGTTGACCGGCAGCGGCGGTGCGGCGAACGCCTGCAGAAGCGGTACGGCGTCACCTGAGCTCAGCTCGCGCTGGATGAAGATCACCGGCATCACCGCGATGCCGTGGCCAGCCAGCATCGCATCGCGCAGCGCATAGCCGTTATTTGAACGGAATTTACCGGCTACGCGGACGCGCACTTCACCGTCGTGCGACGGAAACACCCATTCATTTCGCGTCGACAGGTAGGTGTAGCGCAGGCAACTGTGCTGCGTGAGATCGTCCGGCTGTTGCGGGATGCCGTGTTTCTGCAGATACGCCGACGCAGCGACGACGACCAGCGGCGAACTGGCGAGCCGGCGTGCGATCAAGCTCGAGTCTACCAATCGGCCGAAGCGCAGCGCGACGTCGATGCCTTCTTCGACCAGATCGATGTAGCGATCGTTGAGCGTCAGATCCACAGCGACTGCCGGATGCAGTTTCTGGAAGTCTAGCACCAGAGCGG
>JBBRGM010000445.1:0-4264 GCA_038240725.1 Burkholderiales bacterium
GCCTTCTGCGGATCGACGACGCGAAAATACAGCACCGCATTTACCTTCACCGAAACGTTGTCGCGTGAGATCACGTCCTGGCTCGGCACGTCCATGGTGACGGTGCGCATCTGCACTTTCACCATCTGCTGAATGATCGGAATCACGATCACCAGTCCCGGCCCCTTCACGCGCCAGAAACGCCCGAGCTGAAACACCACTGCGCGCTCATACTCCCGGAGTACCCGCACGGAGTAGAAAAACAACGCGCCCAGCACGGCTAAAATGACGACGCCTCCCAAACCTTCCAGTCCCTGCATGACGTTCTCCTGGTTACTTCGCCTGCGTTTTGAATGCTCGCTGCGACGTCGGCTCGCCGCGTTCGACTTATCGCGGCGGTGATTCCGGCTCGACGTTGAGCACCAGCCCGTCGATCGTATTTACGCGAATGCGCTGGCCGCGATGCAGAGGCACGGCACTCTTCACCTTCCAGGTTTCGCTGTGCACGCGCGCCCACCATTCACCGTCGGCTTCCTGGATCACCTCGCCGCGTGCGCCGATCAGTTCTTCACGTCCGCTGACAACCGGCCGCTTGCTGGCCCTGACCGCCATGCCGACGACCGTTAGAAAAAACAGCGCGCTGGCGATCGCGAAAATCGCAATCAACGACCACGGCAACGAATAGCCGGGGACGTCGGTGTCAATCAGCATCACCGACCCGAGCACGAATGCGATGACGCCGCCGACACCCAGTGCACCGTACGATGTGACGAACAGCTCCGCCACGATGAAGCCGATGCCGACGATAATCAGACCGAGCCCGGCGTAGTTGATCGGCAGCGTTTGCAGCGCATACAACCCGGTCAGCAAACAAATCGCACCGACGACGCCGGGCAATACGAGCCCCGGGTTATACAGCTCGAACAACAGTCCGTAGACACCGAGCAGCATCAGAATGTAGGCAACGCTGGGGTCCGTGATGACGGCCAGCAACTGGCTGCGCCAGTCCGGCTCGATGCGCACCGAGGTCGCGTCCTTCGTGTTCAACGTCAGCTTGCGGGCTTGGATCTCGAACGTGCGGCCATCGATCTTCGCCAGCAGGTCGGCGAGATCCGATGCGATGAGATCGGCGACATGCATCTTTACCGCCTCGCTCGCCGGCAAGCTCACTGCCTCATTCACCGCGCGCTCTGCCCATTCGACGTTGCGGCCGCGCAGTTGCGCAAGGCCGCGAATGTACGCGGCGGCGTCGTGCGTCATTTTGCGCGTCATGGTGTCGCCCGATTCCGGGACGTCTTTCGGTTTCTCAGCGGCGTCTTTGCGCTGGCCGTCTTTACTCTGAGCGTCTTTGCCGGCATCCGTATCGCCTGGTTTGTCGTTGCCACCTTTATCTTTGCCCGGTTCGCCGCCGAAGCCGCCGATCTGCACCGGCGTCGCCGCACCGAGATTGGTCGCCGGCGCCATCGCCGCAATGTGGCTCGCATACAGAATATAAGTCCCGGCACTGGCTGCACGCGCACCGCTGGGCGCGACGTAAACGGCAACCGGAATCGGCGACGCGAGGATATCTTTGATGATGGCGCGCATCGATGTATCGAGTCCGCCCGGCGTATCGACTTGCAGCACCAGCAGCTGCGCGCCGTCTTTTTCCGCACGTTTCAAACCGCGATGAAAATAGTCCGCGGTTGCCGGACCGATCACGCCGTTCACATTCAACACGATCACCGGCGCCGGCGCGGCACTCGATGCACCGCTGAGAATGGAGAGAACGAGTAGAACTACGAGGCGCATGAACACGAGCCGTGGATTGGACTAGTCAATATAGACCGTTTGCTGCGCTGACGCAGCGTCTCGGCAACGCGCAGCGATGCGAACGGCGATCGCCGATACCGCCGTCGCGACCGCATATCAGTCGCGGCGGGAAGCGCGCTTAAGGCGCGGGATCGATCAACACGCCGGGATTCAGCATGCCTTTCGGATCGAGACGTTGCTTCGCCGCGATCAGCGCCTGCGCAAACAGCTCGGGACGTTGTCGGTCGTACCAGCGGCGATGATCGCGCCCGACCGCGTGATGATGGGTGATCGTGCCGCCAAGTCGACTAAGAACTTCGGACGCGGCAATCTTGATGGCCCAGCATTGCTCTACCAGCCGCGAGGGATCGCCCAGCGCGTGGAACGAAAAATATGGCGCCGGGCCGTCCGGATACACGTGGGTGAAGCGGCAGGTAACCAGCCCTGGCCTGCCGGTGATTTCTTCGATCGCGCGTTGCGTCGCCGACTTCACCTGCGCATGAAAATCGGCGAACCGATCCCAGGTGATTGCCGTCTCGAACGATTCCGCGATGATGGCGCGCGGTGTCAGCACTTCGCGGTTGTACGGCATGCGCAGGAAGCTCTCGCGCCAGTGGCCGGCAGCACCGCCCCGCTGCGTGGTCTGCAGCGCGTTCTGGTCGTAGTCGCCGCCGTAGTCGCGCACGACTTCGAGCGCCCGCCGCAGCAACGATTCCATCGGTCGATCAGCCGATTCGAAACTGATGATGACGAGTGCCTGGGTGCCGTCGCCGGCACCGTTCAACAGTGCTTCGTCGGAATCCAGCAAGCGGCAATTGGCGGGATACAGGTGCGCTTGCGCAATCGCACGCACCGCTTCGGCCGCGCGATAGAAATCGGTAAAGCCCGCCGTGGTGGCGGCACGAAATTTCGGATGCGGGCGCAGACGCATCCAGGCCTCGGTGATGATGCCGAGCACGCCTTCCGAGCCGATGAACATGCGATCGGGACTCGGGCCCGCGCCTGAGCCGGGCAGACGTCGGGTCTCTACGATGCCGGCCGGCGTCACCACACGCAGCGCCTGGACGAAGTCGTCGATGTGCGTGTACAGCGTCGCGTAATGGCCGCCGCCGCGCGTCGCAATCCAGCCGCCCAAGGTGGAAAATTCGAACGACTGCGGAAAATGGCGCAGGGTTAGATTGCTCGCTTTCAATTGCGATTCGAGCGAAGGCCCGAACACACCGCCTTGAATGCGCGCGGACTGCGAGGTCGTATCGATTTCGAGCACTTGATCGAAGTGCTGCAAATCGATGGTGACGATCGGACGATCGGTGCTCGGCGGTTCGACGCCGCCGGCCACGCTGGAGCCGCCGCCCCACGGAATCGCAACAGCATCGGTCGAATCGCACCAGTCGAGCAGCGAGATCAGATCGGATTCACTGCGCGGCAACGCGACGATGTCGGGCGGATTGGAGAAATCGCGCGCGAAGATGCGTGCGCTGTCGAAGAACGATTTACCGTAGCTGTGCAGCAGCCGCTGATATTGATTGATGTGACAGACGTCGATCAGGCTGGACGGCGGCTTCACGCGCGGCACACGCAGCGCGATGTCTTCGGCGCGCGGTGTTGCCACCGGATCGAAACCCGCGACGCCGAATCGGCGCGCGTAATTGCGCTCGAGCCGCGCAATCTCCTCGGCGCTCAAACCCTCGCCTTCGCGGCCCCATCCCCAAAACTTCAGCCGTGGCTGTGTCATCCGGGTCGATACGCGCTACTGTTCTCGCAACCAGGTTTGCGAGCGGCCGAATAGCGACACGCCGATGAAGCCGCGCACTTCGAGCTTGGCACCGCTCTCGACCAGCTTGGCCTTGCAGCGATACGTTCTGCCTTCCTTGGCGTCGAGAATTTCGCCGCCGGTGTAGTGGTCGCCGTCTTTCTTCAGACCCGATAAAATGAGCATGCCTTCGATCGGCTGATCCTTCCGCGCGCCTTCGCATTTACGGCACAGATGCTGGGGATCGTCGCCCGGCTGCGTTATGATTTTTTCGATCCGGCCCTCGAACGCGCCGTTGTTTTCGGTGATACGAATCAGAGCGCGCTCCTTGCCGGTTTTGTCGTCGATGATTCTCCACAATCCTGCCGGCGAAGCAACGTCGGCCTTCACCGCGACCGCGAATGTCAGTGCCATCACCGCGGCGAGCGCACACAAGAACGTTTTCATTTCGCGATCCTTATCCGGACGTGACTCAGGCGCGTTTGCGCGATTTGGATTTGCGTGATGAGCGTTTATCGGCGCTCGACGCCGGAGGTTTAGCTGCCGCAGGCTTATTCGGGGCAGGCTTGACTGGAGCAGATCCCGCAGCGCCGGCAGACGATGCTTTCGCGGAAAATGCGCGCTGCTTAGCCGCACTGTTCGAAGCAGCGATCACCGCAGGCGCGGCATTGCGCATCCTTTCCAGCGCAGGCCAATTCCACTCGATACCGAGTCCAGGCTGCGCGGATGGCGTCGCGTAAC
>JBBRGM010000446.1:0-4261 GCA_038240725.1 Burkholderiales bacterium
TCACGCATCTGTCGAACGCCATTCTCAAAGATTTTGCGCTCACCAATAAATTGCTCAAGCTGGTCAATTCGGCGTCTTACAGTCAATACGGCGGCAGCATCTCGACGGTGTCGCGCGCCGTGGTGATCATGGGTTTCGACAACATCCGCAACGTCGCCATCACGCTGATGCTGTTCGAGCACCTGCAGAATAAAGCCCAAGCCTCTCAGCTCAAGGACGAAATTCTGGCCAGCTACTTCAGCGCGCTGCTGGCTCGCACGCTCGCCAGCAAGGTCAGCGTGCGAGACACCGAAGAAGCTTTTATCTGCTCGATGTTCCACAAGCTCGGCCGGCTACTGACGGCATTTTATTTCCATGAAGAGTTCCAGGAGATCCAGAAGCGCAGCCAGCAACTGGAGATCGGGCAAGAGCAGGCCGCGGCGCAAGTGCTCGGCATCACCTTTGAAGAGCTGGGCGTGGGCGTCGCGCACAGCTGGCACTTTCCCGAGAACCTGATCGAGAGTCTGCGGCGGGTGGCCGACGACGCGCCGCGCAAGCCGCGCAACACGCAAGATCGATTGCGCATGCTCGCGGAACTGGCAACCGGCGTCACCGACTCGATTCGGCTACCCAGCGCTGCCGATCGCAGATCACGCATGGCGCAGCTTGCAGCGCGTTTCGGCGACGGTCTCGGCGTGACCGAACCGCAGTTGGCTGCCGCGACCAAAACGGCGGCATCAGATCTGACGCAAGATACGAGTCTATTCAACTTCAATCCGTCGCAGAGCGTGTTGTTCCGTGCCCTGCGCGATTACGCGCAAAATCGCACGGAGCGCAGCGTCGCCGTGACCGACGGCGATGAGCTGCAGCAAATGCTGTCGCAAGCGACCCTGCAAAGCACCGTCTCGCACCAGATGCCCAATAGCGGGGCCACGTCCGAGGATAGACAGGCGTCGCTGACTGCCGGAATTCAGGACATCACCAACACCCTGGTGGGCGAATACCAGCTCAACGATCTGCTGCGCATGATTCTCGAGACGATGTACCGCGGCATGGGCTTCTCACGCGTGATCCTGTGCATTCGCGATGCATCGCAGAATTCGCTGCGCGGCCGCTTCGGCTTCGGTCAGGACGTGGATCAGATCATCAAACGCGGCTTCAACATACCGCTCACCCCGACGCGCGATGCATTCTTCGCGGCGGTAAGCCAGAACGCGGACATCTTCATCGAGGACGTGAACGCCGACAAGATACGCGACCACATCCCCGCGTGGTACCGCAAGCTGGTGCCGGCGCGATCGCTGGTGCTGTTTCCGGTGAGTATCAACAAAAAACCGGTCGGCCTGTTTTACGCCGACTGCGACACGCAAGGCGCGATCCGCCTGCAATCGAGCGAGCTGAATTTGCTCAAGACGCTGCGCAACCAGGCCGTGCTGGCGATCAAGTCGCACTCCTGAAAGCTGGTGATCAGTGACTCAAAGGCGGTGATCTGTGATCAGTGACCGGTGATCAATGATCAACTTCAAGTGATCGGTGATCTGTGATCAGGAAATTCCGAGGTGTGGCATCAACAACGGCAGGTCTGATGAGCGCTGGGAGTGGCCTGGCCTCTGGACGTGCCCCGCGTCCGTCTTCTGCCGCGTTAGCACGGAGTACCGATCACTGCGGTTGAGCACCCGATCACTGATCACCGATCACTGATCACTGCCTTGATCACCGCCTTTAAGCCTCGTAAGGCAACAACGACCGATTGGCGGCGGACCGCTTCGCGGTCGCCTTGCAGGTGCTTCGTTTCTGACAGCGGCGATTGATCGCGCAGGCTCCACGCAAAACACACGGTGCCGACCGGTTTGCTCGGGGTGCCGCCACCGGGGCCGGCTACGCCTGAAACGGATAGCGCCACGTGGCCTGGGCTATGAGCGAGTGCGCCGATGACCATCTCTTCTACCGTGGGCTGCGACACCGCGCCGTGGCGCTCGAGCGTTTCCGCGCGCACGCCCAGCATCTCTTGTTTGGCGCGATTGGTGTAGGTCACGAAGCCGCGATCGAACCATGCCGAGCTGCCAGGCACCATCGTTATGGCTTCGGCGACCCAGCCGCCGGTGCACGACTCGGCGGTCACCAGCATCAGGCGGCGGCTCGTCAGCGCATTGCCGATGTCTTTTGCAAGGTCGTACAACTCGCGATCCACGTCATCCTCCGAAGTGTGCTGCCAACAACTTGTACAGCGTTAGACAGAGCAGCGTGCAGAACGCCGCCGCGAGATCATCGATCATCACGCCGAAGCCGCCGCGAAATCTCGCTTCGATATAGCGGATCGGCCCCGGTTTCGCTGCGTCGAAAAAGCGAAATAGCAAAAACGCCGCAACTTGCCAGGCGAGCGCGCGCGGTGTGAAGAACAGCACAATCATAAACGCGACGATCTCATCCCAGACCATCGACCCGTGATCTTCAACGCCTAGATCGCGGCCGGTGCGTTCGCAAAACCAGATCCCCACGACGTACATGAGCGCGAGTACGACGAGTTGCGCGGTCGCCTCCAGTCGCCGGTCCAGCAAGCGGAACAGCGGAAACGCCACCAGCGTGCCGAAGGTTCCCGGCGCGAACGGCGCCAGACCCGAGCCGAAACCGAGCGCGAAAAAATGCGAAACGTGCTGCAACAAGAAGCGTACGCCCGGCCGCACGACTTGGCCGCTACGCAGGCGCGATTTGCCGCGAATCAGGGAAAGCGATGAGTGCATGGGGCGATTCCTCGCCAGCTACGCGCATCCGAGATCGCCGTGACTGCGGCGATCGGGTTATGCACGGAAATGATCGAATCCTTGCCGCACAAGCTCGAGCGGCTGGCCGCGCTCGTCTGACACTACGACGCCCTGCCCTGTTTGCATCTCGCCGATTCTGGTCAGCGCCACGCCGACTTCGCCGGCAATTGCGGCGAGTCGCGAGCGCGCAGACGGCGGCGCGGTAAATGCGAGCTCGTAATCATCGCCGCCGGTGAGCACGGCCCAGTGCAGCAGCGGATGATCGCGATCGCGCATGCCCGCAATCGACAGGGGCAATCGATTCCACTCCATAACCGCCGCGACGTTCGAAGCTTTGGCGATGTGGCCGACATCAGCGACCAGGCCATCGGAAATGTCGATGGCGCTCGTGGCGATTCCGAGCAGCGCAATTCCGAGCGCGACGCGCGGTTGCGGACGCGTGAGGCGTTTCACTGCGTACGCGAGATCGTCCGCATGCAATCGAAATTCGCCGCGAGCATGCGCGAGCGCGAGCGCCGCATCGCCGATGATGCCCGACAGCCAGATATCGTCGCCCGCCCGTGCGCCCGAGCGCCGCAGCGCGCTTCCGGCCGGCACCTCGCCCATGATTTGTACGCACACCGTCAGCGGCCCGCTCGTCGTGTCGCCGCCGATCAGATCGACATTGTGCTCGCGCGCATGCTGCAGAAAACCGTGCGAAAAATCTTCCAGCCAACGCTCATCGGCATGCGGCAGGGTCAACGACAAGGTGGCCCAGCGCGGCCGTGCACCCATCGCCGCCATATCCGAAAGATTGACGCCCATGCACTTGTAGCCGACGCCGCTTGGCTCCGCTTCCTCGAAAAAATGCCGACCCGCGACCAGCGCGTCGACGGAGATCGCCAGCTCCATGCCGGAGCTCACCGCGATCAACGCGGCATCATCGCCGCCCGCCAGGACGGTGTGATCCGTCGGCGGCATGAAGTAGCGTTTGATGATATCGAACTCGCTTAGCATCGCAGCATTTTAGAACCTATCCTGCTGTGGCGTTGCGGATGCGTTGCGGCTCGCGCCGATGCTAGAAGCCGAGCTGGAACGAGACGTAGAACGCGTGCTGGTTGCGCTTGTCGGCGATTTGACCGAGGTCGAGGTAAGCGGCGGTCAAAGAAAAATGTTTGTTGGCGAACCACGCCAAGAAAATATCTTTGAAGTCGTCCTCGCGAAATGCGCTGAGGTTATTCGGTTTGCGACGGTATTCCGTGCCGAGCACGAAGCGATCGCTGAGAAAAATCGCGGCCGATACTTCAGGCATCAGCTGATAGCCGTTGTTCAAGTCCCCGCCGAAACCGAGCAAGCCGAGTTGATTCGCTCGCGTTGCCCGCAACGTGCCGTTGAGCAGCACGTTGCGCCCGAGCAATCCGGCCAGCCACACCTTGGTCGCGGACGCGTAGAAATCGACATCGCTGTCGTCGGTCGCGCCGAGCGCGCGGGGCACCGCCATGTCCCGGTTGTGCTTGTACTGCAGGCCTAGCGCAATCTGC
>JBBRGM010000447.1:0-4257 GCA_038240725.1 Burkholderiales bacterium
GAGCAGGCTCGGTAGAACGCCGAGCGCGACTGCACCATGCGTTCGCGCCGCATGGGTCGCCTTCGCTGCGGCTTGAGTATTAACGGCTGGGGCGACAGCGGGCGTCTCCGGCGAGAGCGCCGATGATCGCGCGCGCCCAGCGGTCGTATGCGTTCGAACGCTCGAACGGGTGCGTGTGGAAGAGCGCGCTGACGACGAAGTTGCCATGAGGCGTTATGCTCGGGAATTTGTTTGACATCCAACAATTGGAACGCCATACTTTACCGGCAATCGTAGCAGGTTTGGGGCGTTCGGTTTTGCACTGCCGAAGCTGATCGCACTGGCGACGCCGGGCCTCATCTCGCACTGGCGACGGGCCTCGTCGGCGCCCGATAGCAAATTGCCGGCACGAAATTGCCGATACGAAGCTTCGGTACGAAACTGCGTCCTCCACGAATAGGCGTCGCCCCCCAATGAGCTGGACGATCACCGTCGCGGGCGATCCGCAGACGGTTCCTGCCGAAGACGGCGAGACCGTGCTCGACGCGCTGCTGCGTCACGGAGTCGGGCTCTCGTACAGCTGCCAGGCGGGCAACTGCGGCTCGTGCAAATGCGAGCACATCAGCGGTGAGATTCTCGAGCTCGAATATTC
This sequence comes from Burkholderiales bacterium, assembly GCA_038240725.1. GTDB lineage: Bacteria > Pseudomonadota > Gammaproteobacteria > Burkholderiales > SHXO01 > SHXO01. The sequence goes on from JBBRGM010000447.1 coordinate 632, forward strand.
CGAGCACGCGCTGCTGCCGGGTGAGCGCGCACGCGGCATCGTTCTCGCCTGTCGCGCGCAGGTCTGGAGCGATGTCGAAGTACGTCGTCTCACAGTCGAAGATTTCGTGATGCATCCCTCGCGCGTGATGCGCTGCCGAGTGGCCGAGCTCGATTTTGTCACCCACGATGTATTGCGCCTGCGGCTTGCCATCGAGTCCGGCGGCCCGTATACGTTTTCCCCCGGCCAGTTCGCCAAGCTGGAATTTCCGTTTGCCGCCGTTACGCCGCGCGACTATTCGATGGCAAACACGCCGCATGAATCGCTGCTCGAATTCCATATTCGCTGCCTCGCCGGCGGCGTCAGCAGTCTGCTGCGCGATGGACTCGCAGCAGGCGATGTCATTCGCGTCTCAGGGCCATTCGGTACGTCGTATCTACGAGAGCAGAACGAAGGGCCCATCATTGCGATCGCGGGCAGCACGGGCCTGGCGCCGATTCGGTCGATCCTAGCAACTGCGCTGAACAAGCAAACAACGAATCGCGACATCCATTTGTATTTCGGCGTGCGCCAGGAGCGCGATGTCTACGGGGAAGCTGAGCTCCGCGCATGGCAAGCGCAGCGTCCGAATTTCAAGGTTCACATCGTTATCTCGGAAGAAGTGCCGGGCGTGCAGAGCGACCGGCGCTTCGGGCTGGTGACCGATGCCGTTAGCGCCGACCTCGCGGATCTGCAGGGCTTCACGGCGTATCTTGCCGGACCGCCCGCCATGGTCGATGCCGCCACGGCAATCTTGCGCGAACGCGGCTTGGCCGCACGCGACCTGCATGCCGACGCGTTCTACAGCGCGGTCGATGCGCCGACGGTACAGGCAACAGCATGAACGGCCAGCACAGTCTTGCAGGCAGAGTCGCGCTCGTCACCGGCGGTGCGCGGGGCATCGGGTATGCCATCGCACAGGAATTGAATCGGCGTGGCGCGAGCGTGGTGATCGCCGATAGCGGCGTGTCGATTGCAGGCGACGAACCCGATCCCAACATCGCGCACACCGCTGCGGCAGCGCGGGGCGAAACCTGCGTCGCGTTCGCTGAAGACATCGCAGCACCTGGCGCTGCGCAGGCCGCTGTCAAACTCGCCGTCGACCGTTTCGGCGGCCTCGATCTCGTCGTCAACAACGCCGCGATTTTGCGCGACGCACTGATCTTCAAGTCCGAGCGAGCGACGTGGGAGCGTGTCTTGCAAAACAATCTCACCGGCGCGTGGGCGGTGCTCGCGGCGGCAACGCCGGTCATGCGCGATGCAGCGAAAGCGGGTCGAGCGCCGGGACGCATCGTAAATCTGACGTCCAGCGCCGGGCTGTACGGCAACTTCGGGCAGTCGGCATACGCGTCGGCTAAGGCGGGATTGCTGGGTTTGACGCGCGTGGTCGCGATGGAGATGGCGCGCTCCAAGGTGAACTGCAATGCCGTCGCGCCGTTCGCATCGACGCGCGTGACCGAGTCTATTCAACCTGCAAACGAAGCGCAGGCAAGCTACAAAGAACGCGCGCTCAAGGTGCCGGCCGACTACGTGGCGCATCTGGTCGCGTGGCTGTGCTCATCGGCATGCGAGGTCACCGGACAGGTATTCGGCGTGCGCGGCAGGGAAGTGTTTTTGTTCTCGCAACCGCGTCCCGTGGCTCGTGCGCTGATGCCAGGTCTGAGCGAGCTGAAGCCGGAATGCCTCGATGCATTGGTGAGCACGCAACTGAGCGAGCAGTTCGTCGACCTTGCCACCGATCTCGAATCGTTCGATACCGAACCGCTCGTATAAATGGAGCGTACTGTGACGCAAACCGCAGCAGTGGCCATACCCGAAGTGAGAACCGCCGGCGAGCTGTCCCAGCAGCCGGAGGAATATCAAATCGCAGTCCAGAAGATCGTCGCGAGCCACGCGGTCAACGAGCTGTACGGCGCGCAGGTGTTCGACGAGCCGGCGATTCAACTTGCGCCGACACCGTATGCAAAGTGGCTGAGCTGCCGTATCGCGATGGAGGAATACCACCATCACATGCGCTTCAAGGCGCTGGCCGACGAGATCGGCATGCCGCCCGAGCGCACCGATCCAAACGTGAAGCAGCCGCTGTCGATATTCAAATTCGAGCTGCGCACCTGGCCGGAGTTCTGTGTGATCAAAGCGATCGCCGACTATGCCGAGATCTTGCAAGTCGAAGATCTGCTCCATTGTAGTTTTCATCCGTTGCGTAACCTCGCCCGCATCACGATGCCTGAAGAGAAATTTCACGCGAAGTTCGGCAAAGATTCTTGTCTCGAGCTGATCCAGGCGCGGCAAGCGCGCGCGGTGCAGGACGCGATCGATCGCTACTTTCCGATCACGCCGGCATTCTTCGGTTCGAGCCAGTCCAAGAACAACGAGATATACCGCAAGTGGAAGCTCAAGCAGCGCACCAACGATGAGATGCGCGAAGATTTTCTCGCACGCGTGACGGAGCTGGTCGAGAAGGATTTCGGCTTGACCTTGCCCGCATTGAATAGCTGAGTATCCGAGCTTCGGAGGCGCCATGAACCAACCGGCAATCGATACCAAAGCGCACCGCGATGCGTTCTATCGTCGGATTGCGAAGGCGAACATGACGCCGCTGTGGGAGCTGATGTCATCGCTCGTGCCGCATCAGCCGCAGTCGCCGTGCGTGCCGGCGATCTGGCGCTATAGCGACGTGCGGCCATGGCTGATGGAATCGGGCGCTCTGATCTCGGCGAAAGAAGCCGTGCGCCGGGTGCTGGTGATGGAAAATCCCGGACTGCCGCAGTCGTCGGCGATCACGCAATCCATCTACGCCGGACTGCAACTGATTCTGCCCGGCGAAGTGGCGCCGAGCCATCGCCATAGTCAGTCCGCGTTGCGCCTGATCGTCGAAGGCAGCGGCGCGTTCACCGCAGTCGAAGGCGAGCGCGTGACGATGCATCCCGGCGACTTCATCATCACACCGAGCTGGACGTGGCATGACCACGGCAACCCGGACGATCCCAGTAACCCCAAGGATCACAATAACCCCAAGGATGACAATAACCCCGGTGCGCAACCGGTGGTCTGGCTCGATGGGCTCGACATTCCGATGGTGCGCTTCTTCGATTGCGGTTTCGCAGAGGATTATCCGGAAGAGAGTCAGCCGGTCGCGCGGAGCGATGGCGACGCGCAGGTGCGTTACGGCAACAACCTCATGCCGATCGACTTCCAGCCGAGCACACGCGCATCGCCGCTGTTTGCCTATCCGTACGCGCGCACGCGCGAGACCTTGCACCAACTGAGCGAGCGCGGCGAGCCGCATGCAGTGCATGGTTACAAAATGCAGTTCGTCAATCCGGCCGACGGCGGCTATCCGATGCCGACCATCGCCGCCTTCGTGCAGTTGCTGCTGAAAGGCTTCGACGGCAACGCATACCGCTGCACCGATGGCACGGTGTTTCATTGCATCGAAGGGCAAGGCAGCGTTGTGATCGACGATCAACCGATCGCGTTCGCCGAGCACGATACTTTCGTCGTGCCGTCGTGGTCTGCGCATCGTTTGCAGGCCAACGCGGATACGGTTCTCTTCAGTTTTTCGGATCGTCCCGTGCAGCGCGCGCTCGGCTTGTGGCGCGAGCACG
>JBBRGM010000448.1:0-4236 GCA_038240725.1 Burkholderiales bacterium
GGAATAGGCGCCCGATCTGGAAAGCGCGAGGCGCTTAGTGCAGCTCTTCGAGAATCCGGTAGCGCGCGACGTCGAACTCGCCGGTTTTCTCTATAGTGCCGAGCGGAAACAGCAGATATTTTCGATCGTACGCACGCATCAGCAGGTTGCGCGATGGGGAATAGAAATTCGCTCGCATCAGCAGGACCGCCTCGCCGCTGTGCGCATTTCCCGAAGGCAGCAGCACACAAACCTCGCCCTCGGCCGCGGCGTTCGGTTTTGCGTTCACCGATGTAGCCGCGATGGTCACGGCCGCGCCGCCGCGCGCCAGCATTTGAATACCGACGTGGCGATTACCTTGCTCGTCCATCGCGACGCGGCGCACGATGCCGGCGCCCCAGGCCACGCCGTCTTCGCGGCGAATGCCGATCAAGTTGCCGACCTTGACCCAGCCCCCGTTCGGATACGGAACGAACGCGCCGAAGCCGCCGTCGCTTTCGTTCTCGACGACCCATTCCTCGTCGTTGCTGACGAACGGCGATTCTAAGAACAAGCCGCCGACATTCGCCACCACTTCTTCATACTCGTGCACGACCGTGACGCGCTCGACCTGGCGGCGGCGGCGTGCCTTGCGCTCCGGCAGCATGCGCGACCAGTAGCGCGACAAGTGCGCCAGCGTGATCTGCGTGAGGCCCGGATCGGAATGCTGCGCAATGCGAAGATCGGGCGGCAGCAGGCCGTTCTGTTCGATGAACTTGCCCATGTTCTCGATCACGGCCACGGCGCCGCCGGGTCCGAAGCAACGCGAGCTCGAGTTGAACTGCGCGTTGGCGGAGATTCGTTCGGGCGGCCGGTTGCCGGAAACGTCGAAGTTGAAGTGGATGCCCGGTGCCGGACGCGGCGCGATCAGAAATTGGCCGCACAGCTGTTCGATGATTCGTTCGGTGAGCTCGATCTGCACAGCGAATAACCCTTCGGGCACCGAGATCGCCAGCATCAAGGCGCGCAGCAATTCCCGCTCGGCAGTGGATTCACTCTTGGCGCCGCGGTACACGCGCAGACTGGTACGTGAGAACTGCAGCGATTCGGCCAGCTGGTAGAGGCTGCCCAGGTCCTGCCAGACCTGCGGCTCGATCGGGCTGTACTGAAACAACGTCCACTTGAGCCGTTCTGCGCAACCGCGCAGCGCGCGGCACGTTATGCGGGGCAGGTAGGGCTTGAGCGCGGGCGCACCGACTGCGCCGACCTCATACTTGGCGAGGCAAACCGGTAGCCTTCGGTGAGCTGGGTCGCGTAGTTGTGGACCGATGCCCACAGCCGCGCTTTCTGAAACTTGGTGAGCCGGTGCGTCTCGGCGATATAGTCCTGCGTCAAGCGCCGCTGCAACGGCCGCGCGGTGCGGTCGAGCAGATCGACGATCTCCAGTGCGCGGCCCGGCTTGAGGTTGTCCGCGGTCTTGACCGCGTCGAGGTAGGCCGAGATCTGCTCCAGGGCGGGCACGGCGTCTTTGCTGTCGAGCTCCTGCATGAGCGTATCGACCGCTTTTGCATCCAGTGGATGATCCGATTTCCCGCTCTTTATCCAACGTAACATGCCGTCTCCCCGTGCTTCGCCATCGAATTCAATGCCGGTGGAATTCTGCCGGTAGTCATCTCTGTGCGCCAGCGATGCGCCGGGTATTTTGTCGATTCGCCGCCGGCGACGCGCTCACAATCATCAGCAGAGCTGCGCGCGGTGTCCTTATAATGCCGCCATTCCGGCTGCCGCCGGCAATCTAGACACAACGATCGCCATGCTCATCCATCCGCAGTTCGACCCGATAGCGCTAAAATTGGGCCCTGTAAGCATCCGCTGGTACGGGCTCATGTATCTGCTGGCCTTCGTCGGCGGGGTGTTGCTGGGCCGTTTGCGAATCAAGCTGCGTCCCGATCTCGGCTGGACCAATCGCGATCTCGACGATCTGCTGTTCTACTGCGTGCTCGGCGTCGTGATCGGCGGTCGTCTGGGTTACGTTCTGTTCTACAAGCTCGCCGAATATCTGCATGACCCGCTGCGCATCTTCTACGTGTGGGAAGGCGGCATGTCGTTCCACGGCGGGTTCCTCGGCGTGATCGTGGCGATGTTGTGGTTCGCGCGGCGCACGCATCGCAAGTGGTTCGACGTCACCGATTTTCTGGCGCCGCTCACGCCGCTCGGCCTGGGCGCCGGTCGCATCGGCAACTTCATCAATGCCGAGCTGTGGGGACGACCCACCGATGTGGCGTGGGCGATGATCTTTCCGAGTGTCGATCCGCAGCCGCGCCATCCATCGCAGCTCTACGAAGCGGGGATGGAAGGCGTGCTGCTGTTCGTGATCCTGTGGGTATTCGCTCGCAAGCCGCGCCCGACCGGCGCCGTCTCCGGGGTCTTCCTGGTGAGCTACGGGGCACTCCGCTTCCTGGTCGAGTTCACGCGCGAACCGGATAACTTTCTCGGCCTGCTTGCGCTCAATCTGTCCATGGGACAGTGGCTCAGTCTGCCGATGATCCTCGGTGGCATCGGCATGCTTGTTTGGGCGTATCGGCCGCGTCGCGCGACCGAAACCGCCGTTCCAGAGGGGCCGGCGAAATCCTCCCGTTAGTTGTACTGATTCGGGCTCGCCGGCGGTTCGGAGGCGAAGAAGCTGCGCCGGCCGAGCAGACGCTGAAAGTTATCCTGCGAGAACAGGTGCGCGTAGATGTGATCGACGTAGCCTAGGCGCAGCAGATCGCGAAAATCGCCCGCGCCCAGGTCCGGCAACCGCTCTCGACTGACGCGAAACAGATTATCCATCGACAGCGAAAAGCCGCCGACGAGCTCCGCGCGCAAGGTGAACGGCTCGAGCAACTCCAGGCGCGCCAGCAGCCGGCACATGTTGCGCGTCATCGACAAATCGTCCTCGTACTCGTGCAGCATCCGCTCGATGATGTTCCAGTGCGGCAGCGGTAGGCCTTGCTCGTCGAACATCAGCCGTCCGCTCTGATCGTCGATGGCATCCGGATCGACGCAGATCAACGGCCGGGCGCTGTCGCTGGCTTCCTGGTCGGCAGTCACCATGCAGAACGGATAGCGGCGAACGTAAGCGGGCATGTACGCACGCCGGTCCCAGCGCCCATCCCCCATAACGAACAGATTTTGGCGTTGCTGCATTCCCAGAATTACCATCGACGAATAGTCGAGGCCGCCGTTCGCGCGAACGAAGACGATCGGGTAGTCGCGCATTGCCGCCGGAAATTCCGATGCGCTGATCGGCACGGCCGACAGATCGTGACAAAAGCGCGGTGCTTCGCCGGATTCGGGCAGGCGCAAACGATAGTTTTTTTCCAGCGGCACGATTCGTTTGTAGCCATGCGGAGTTTCGCTTAGATCCAAGACCTGCCTCCATCCGACGCGACGTTGCCGGCCCGGGTGGGCGGCAAATTTACCGCGTATTCGTTTACGTATATGATATGCCTCCGCTCGCGCGCCTCAACGCGAGCGCGCCAGCCGAGACGTGATAGATCTAGTTCTTTGTTTCTTTGCTCGGTCATCGAGTGCTGGGTCAATCGAGTTCTGGATCAATCGAGTGCTGGTCATCAAGCATTGGCGATTGCTGCGTCAATCAGGCGTTGGCAATTGCCGGGTTAATCAAGCGTGGGGACGTAGCTCAGCTGGGAGAGCGTCGCGTTCGCAATGCGAAGGTCGGGAGTTCGATCCTCCTCGTCTCCACCAACTCTCTCCTGACCCCCCAGCAGAAATCTCGGGACAAGTTTTAGCGGGTAGACAGCAGCGAAGTGGCGCTTTGCTGCCGGCCCGCCGCATTCCGGCCTGCAATGCCTTGATCTCGGCGTTCCCCGCATGCTCGAACGGCCGGATCGCCCGATGACTCGGCCGCGCCCTCGCTCGGTGTAGCATGCAGCAGACAAAATCGACTGCAAAGCGCGGAGTTCTTCGCGTGCGACCACCAGCCTGATATCCTTTCACCACTCGCACGTCCGATCACTTGCCGTACCGTGCTGAAAACATGTGCCGGAATATATTCGCATCGTGTCTGGTCATAGTTCGAAGCACGGCCCCCCAGGCAAAAACTTTAGCTAGAAAGGCGCTTCGCGATTCAATATGGAATATCCCACATCAGTAGAAGTCGAAACCTGTCTCAAAAACGTCGCCACCGAAGTAGGCGATCCCACGGCAACCCCGTTTCGGGTCGATATCCTGCCGGTCTACGGCGGCAAGCCGCCGATGTACACGGTGGTGATC